>JAFAYP010000226.1 GCA_019240305.1 Solirubrobacterales bacterium | reverse complement strand
TTACGCCGGTGCCGAGCTCGTTCTTCGGGATCTCGACCGAGTACTGGGCGCTTCCGCTGTTCGAGCGCAACACGGCGGCGTTCGAGCGCGTGCTCTCGCTCCTGCACGTGGCCGGCGACGGCCCGCTGATCCTGCGGATCGGCGGCGACTCGGCTGACCAATCGTTCTACTCCCAGCGGTGGCGACCGATGCCCGGCTGGGCGTTCGAGCTCACCCCCGCCTACCTCGCCCGCCTGAAGGCCCTGGTGCTGCGCGACCGGGTGAAGCTGATCGTCGACCTCAACCTAGTCACCGACACCCCACTGACCGCGGCCCTGTGGGCACGGGCGGCCGAGACCGCGCTCCCGCACGGCAGCATCATCGGCTTCGAGATCGGCAACGAGCCCGACCTGTACTCCCGCCGCCACTGGGTGGCCACGATCGCGCGCTCCCCGCTGGCCACCGGATTGTTGCCGCTCGAGCTCACGCCGACCACGTACGTACAGGACTTCGCGGCCTACGCCCGCGTGCTCGGGGAGGGCTCGCCCGACATTCCGCTGGTCGGCCCGGCGGTTGCGCACCCGCGTATCAGCCTGCCCTTCATCTCCACGCTGATCGGCGCCCAGCGAAGCGAACTGGGAATGGTGACCGGCCATCTCTATCCGTACTCCGCCTGCATCAAGAAGCCGAAGTCGCCCAGCTACCCAACGGTGGCGCGGATCCTCAGCCGCCAGGCCACCTCCGCCTTCGACACCGACATCGCCGGGGCGGTGGCGACCGCTCGCAGCGCCGGGCTGCCGTTTCGCCTGACCGAGTTCAACTCGGTGACGTGCGGCGGGAAGGCCGGCGTCAGCGACACGTTCGCCACGGCCCTGTGGGCGCCGGATGCGCTGTTCACCGCGATGCGGACCGGGGCCAGCGGAGCCAACCTGCACGTCCGGGCGAGCGCCATCAACGCGGCATTCACGGTCACTCGCGGCGGCCTCGTCCCGCGACCGCTGCTCTACGGTCTGCTCATGTTCATCCGGACGCTCGGTCCGCATGCCCAGCTGGTCAGGCTCCACCTGTCTGCGGCGCGCTCCCTCGACCTGAGCGCGTGGGGCGTTCAGGTCCGCGGCCGGGTCCTCCACGTGCTCCTGATCGACAAGGGCAGCCGCACCGTGCGGGTCGACATCCGGGTGCCCGCCACCGCGACCGCGACCGTGCAGCGGCTGCTCGCGCCCTCGCCGTACTCGCGCTCGGGCGTCACGCTGAACGGCCAGCAGCTGAACTACGCCGGCGACTGGACGGGGACGGCCCGCGACGAGACGCTCGCACCAGGCTCGCGCGGCGGCTACGAGGTCACCGTGCCGCGCCGCAGTGCGGCCCTGATGATCGTGCCGCTCGCGTCGCCGCGGCACGCGACGACGCATCGCCGTGCGGCCTCAGAACACCACCGTCGTATTGCCGTGGCGAAGCACCCGGTCCTCGCAGTGAGCCTGGACCGCCCGCGCAAGCGCTAGGCGCTCCACGTCGGCGCCACGCTGGGCCAGCGTGTCGACGTCGTCGCGATGGCTCACCCGGACCACGTTCTGCTCGATGATCGGGCCGGCGTCGAGCTCCTCGGTCACGTAGTGGGCGGTCGCGCCGATCAGCTTGACCCCTCGTTCCCTGGCCTGGCGATAGGGATTCGCCCCGGCGAACGCGGGCAGGAACGAGTGGTGGATGTTGATGATCGGAACCCCCACGCGGTTGAGAAACTCCGGTGAGAGGACCTGCATGTAGCGGGCCAGCACGACCAGGTCGCAGCAGCCGTCGAGCAGCTCGAGCTGACGGGCCTCGGCCTCGTCCTTGCGGTCCTTCTCCACCGGCACGTGGTGGTAGGGCAGCTCGAACAGCTTCACGTCCTCGCGCAGATCGAGATGGTTGGAGATCACCATCACGATCTCCGCGCCGAGCTCGTTGCGCCGCCAGCGCCACAGCAGGTCGAGCAGGCAGTGGTCGTAGCGGGAGACCATCACGCTGATCCGCTTGGGGCGATCCGCGTCCCACAGCCGCCAGGTCATTCCGAACGGCTCGGCCACCTTCAGGCCGAAGCGCTCGGCCAGGCCCTCGCGCCGCTCGGGCGCCAGCAGGAACTCCATGCGCAAGAAGAACGTGCCGCCCGAGGGATCGGTCGAGTACTGATCGGAGCGTACGATGTTGGCGCCGGCCTCGTATAGGAAGCGTGACACGCCGGACACGATGCCCGGCCGGTCGGGGCAGGAGATCAGGAGCCGGAGCAGGCCCGGTGTGTCCGCTTTAGCGGTCACGAGATCTCGAGCGGGACCGCGACGTGCTCGAACTGGGTGATTCGCCGCAGGTCCTCCACCCTGGAATCCACCTCACCGGCGGTCAGACGCTCGACGCGCTCGGTCCCGAACTCCTCGACGCTGTAGGAAGCCAGCGCGGTGCCGTAGGCCATCGCCTGGCGAAGCACGGGCTCTCTCTCTGACCGCTCGAGCTGGCGCGCGATGAAGCCCACGAAGGCGCCGGCGAAGGTGTCGCCCGCCCCGGTCGGATCGACCACGGTCTCGAGCGGAAACGCCGGGAGGGCGAAGAACTCCTCGGCGGTGATGAGCGCCGCGCCGTACTCGCCCAGCTTGGCCACGACCGACGAGGGCCCCATCTCGATCACGGCTCTGGCGGCTCCGACGATGCTCGGCCGCTCGGTCAGCTGACGCAGCTCGGCGTCGTTGAGCACCACGCAATCGACCCGCCGGATCACGTCGATCAGCGCGTCGCGCGCGATGTCGATCCACAGGTTCATTGAGTCCAGGGCCACGAACTTCGGGTTGCGGCACTGCTCGAGGACGTTCAGCTGGAGCTCGGGCTGGATGTTGGCCAGGAACAACACGTCGCAGTCGCGCGAGGCCGCCGACAGCGTGGGCCGGAAGTCCTCGAACACGTTGAGCTGGGTGTCGAGCGTCTCGCGCGAGTTCAGGTCCCAGCCGTACTCGCCCGCCCAGAAGAACGTCTTGCCGCCGGGCACGCGCTCGACATCGGCCACGTCGGTCCCGCGGGTGGCCAACACCGACAGATCGTCATCACCGAAGTCGTCGCCGACCCGCCCGACCACGTGCACCTGGTCGAAGAACGACGCGGCCAGGGCGAAGTAGGTCGCGGCACCGCCCAGCATCCGTTCGCGCTCGCCGAACGGCGTCTTAACCGCGTCGTACGCGACCGACCCGACGACCGTGATGCTCACGCGCCGACGACCCCGGGCGAACTGGCGACGACGATGCTCACGCGCCGACGACCTCGGGCGAGCCGAGACCGGCGGCGGCGCGCAGCGCGTCGGCCTTGTCGGTCCGCTCCCAGGTGAAGTCGTGATCCTCGCGGCCGAAGTGACCGTAGGCGGCCGTCTTCTGGTAGATGGGCCGGTGCAGGCGCAGGTAGTCGCGGAAGGCCCCGGGCCGCAGGTCGAAGTGCTCCTGCACCAGCTCCAGGATGCGCGCCCGGCCGACCTTCTCGGTCCCGAACGTCTCGACCATGACCGACACCGGATGGGCGACGCCGATGGCGTAGGCGACCTGCACCTCGGCCCGATCGGCCAGCCCGGCGGCGACCACGTTCTTGGCCACATACCGGGCCGCATAGGCGGCGGACCG
>JAFAYP010000215.1 GCA_019240305.1 Solirubrobacterales bacterium | reverse complement strand
ACGCCGCCCGAGGAGAAGGCGGAGCCGACGGCGCTGATTCCCCTGTACGAGGACGAGACGATGCCGGGAGGCTTTTAGATGGCTACTGCGCGCGGCGCTGTTCAGACCGGACCACTGGCCTACGAGATCCGGGAGTTTCCGAGGCCGGTCATCGGTCCCGACGAGGGATTGCTGCGGGTCGAGGCGTGCGGGGTGTGCGGGAGCGACGTCGAGCAATACCGTGGCCATCTCGTGCGGCCCGGCATGTTCCCGCTCATCCCCGGCCACGAGCCGCTCGGTGTCATCGAAGAGGTGGGCGAACGCGCAGCGGAGCGCTGGGGCGTGTCGGTGGGCGATCGCGTCGCCGTCGAGATCCTCCGGCCCTGCCGCGCCTGCGACTACTGCCTGACCGGGCGCTACATGTCGTGCCCGAACCGGGACGGCGCCTACGGCATGACGCCGCTCTCGCGCGAGCCCGCGCTGTGGGGCGGGTTCGCGGACTACCTGTATCTCCATCCGTGGGCGATCCTGCACAAGGTCTCAAAGGACCTGCCGCCCGAAATCGCGGTGATGTTCAACCCGCTCGGCGCGGGCGTGCGCTGGGCGGCGTTCCTCGGCGAGGTCGGCCTCGGCGACACCGTGCTGATCCTCGGCCCCGGGCAGCGTGGCCTGACATCGGTGATCGCTGCTCGGGCGCGCGGAGCCGGGACGATCATCGTCACCGGGCTGGCCAAGGACGAGGCCAAGCTGGCGCTGGCCCGCGAGTTCGGCGCCGACTACACGATCAACGTGGAATCCGAGGACGTGGTCGAGCGGGTGCGGGAGATCACCGACGGTGCCATGGCCGACGTGGTGCTCGAGCTCACCCCGATCGCCGCTCAGCCCGTGCTCGACGCGGTCGAGGCGGTTCGTCACAGTGGCCGGATCGTTCTCGCCGGGCTGAAGGGCGGCAAAGCGGTCGAGCTCGTCACCGACCGACTGATCAACAAGGGCCTGACCGTGCGCGGCGCGTTCGGGGTAAACGCCGAGGCGTACATCGAGGCGATCCGGATCATCGAGTCGGGCCGGTTCCCGCTAGAGAAGATGTCCTCGGGAACGTTCGAGCTGGCCGACACCGAGGCCGCGATCCAAGCCCTCGCCGACGGTGATGCGATCCATACCTGCGTCTGCCCTGATCCCGACTTGGCTATGGCCGGCGTCAACGCAAGCGCGGCGGAGGAGGCTTCACATGCTGGTTGACATGCACGCCCACGTGATCCCGGGAGCCCTGGATGCGGTGGGGAGCGATGCGCATCGCGGCCCGCACATCGGTCCCTGCGACGACCCGAATGCGCGGCTGCTAGAAAACGACCGCGGGATGAAGTTCAAGGCGATCGACGCGTTCTATTCGGCTGAGCGCCGGCTCGAGGAATTGGAGCGCAGCGGCCTGGACGCCGAGGTCGTCTCGCCGATGCCGCCGCTGCTCGACTACGCGCTGAGCGGCCCCGAGGGGCTGGAGCTCTCGCGCCGCGTCAACGAGTTCGTCGCCTCGCTATGCGCGGCCGACCCGGCCCGGCTGATGGGCATGGGAATGGTGCCCATGCAGGCGCCGGAGCTGGCCAGCGCTGAGCTGGGCCGCGTGCGCGACGCTGGGCTCGTGGCCGTGGAGATTGCCTCCAATGTCCTCGGGCAGGCGCTGCACGCGCCCGAGTACGAGGAGTTCTGGTCCGAGGCCGAGCGGCTTCAGATGCCGGTCTTCATCCACGCGATGCCGGCCGACTTCGGTGAGCGCCTGCCGGGCGGGCTGATCCCGATCGCTGCCTTCGCCGTGGGCGCCGACGCGCTGATGGCCTGCGCGGGGATCATCACCAGCGGCCTGGCCGAGCGCCACCCGCGCCTGCGGCTGGCCTTCAGCCACGGCGCCGGCGGCTTCCCGATGATGCTGCCCCGCGCGATGTACTTCTGGGGCAAGACCTGGAACGAGGAGCCTTCTTCTGAGGGTGAGGGCCTCTCGCCGGCCGAGCTGACCCGGCGCTTCTACTACGACGGGCTGGTGTTCGACCGCCGCGCGCTGCGCTTCCTGATCGAGCTGGTCGGCCATCGCCAGGTGCTCGTCGGCTCGGACTTCCCGGCCATGCCGCGGGAGGACCCGTGCGCGTGCACGCTGCGCTCGCTCGATCTGCCGCCGGAGATGCTTCTGGACATCACCTGGCACAACACGTTCCGCTTCCTCGGCCTTGAGCCCCCGCAGCTCGTGGGGGCCGGTCCAGCGACCTCGACAACAGGAGTGACACAGTGAAGACACGCGCCGCGATCGTGCGCGGGCCCGGTCAGCGCTGGGAGGTGACCGAGCTCGAGCTCGATGAACCCAAGGAGCATGAGGTCCTCGTCCGAGTGATGGCCTGCGGGCTGTGTCACTCCGACGAGCACGTCCGCGAGGGCGGCCCCTACCGGTATCCGATGATCGGCGGTCACGAGGGCGCCGGCGTCGTCGAGAAGGTTGGCCCGAGTGTGTCCCGTGTGCGCGAGGGCGACCATATCTGCACCTCGTGGATCCCCGTGTGCGGTCACTGCCGCTACTGCTCGAGCGGGCACCAGAACATGTGCAACGACGGCCTGAACGCGGCTACCGGGATGTTCCGCGACGGCACGTTCCGCTTCCACGAGAACGGTGAGGATCTCGGTGGCATGTGCGTGCTCGGCACGTTCTCGCAGTGGATCGTGATCTCCGAGAACTCCTGCGTGCCGATCGACGACGACCTCCCGTTCGAGGTCGCCGCGCTGGTCGCCTGCGGAGTCACCACCGGATGGGGCTCCTCGGTGTACGCCGCCGGCACGCGCGCCGGCGAGACCGTGGTCATCTTCGGCACCGGCGGGGTGGGAATGAACGCGGTCCAGGGCGCGGCCCACGCGGGCGCCAAGCACGTGATCGCGGTCGACCCGAATCCCTACAAGCAGGAGATGGCCGGGAAGTTCGGCGCCACGTTCACCACCGGCGATCCCGACGAGGCGCTCGAGTACATCAAGGACCGCACCCGCGGCGAGATGGCCGACCACGCGGTGATCACGGTGGGCGTGATGCACGCGGAGGTCCTGCGCCGCGCCGTCGACATGATCGGCAAGGGCGGCAGCGTGGTGGTGACCGCGGTCGGTGGCGAGGGCGACACGATCGCGATCCACGGCTCGCCGGTAACCGGCTTTCACAAGAACATCCAGGGCTCGCTGTTCGGCGGCGCCAACCCTCTGTATGACATGCCGCGCCTGCTCGCCCTCTACAAGAGCGGCGACCTCAAGCTCGACGAGCTGATCACCCGCCGCTACAAGCTCGACGAGATCAACCAGGGCTACGAGGACATGCTCGCCGGCCGCAACATCCGCGGCGTCCTGATCCACGACCACTGAACACCATGCATAACTCGCCAAAGCCCCCGCCCCGCGACCGCTTTGCGCACATAAGCATCGACCCAATGCTTATGTCGCCAAGGTGGGCGGCGGAAGGGGTGGTTTGGCGACTTTTACAGGTAAGGAGAACTCACATTGCCCAGCGCAATCCTTGACCCCACCGGACTGTCGACCCGCGAGACGGCCAGTGACTTCACGCTGGCGCGCCGCCCTGCGGATCTCGGCGGCTTGAAGATCGGCCTGCTCGAGAACGGCAAGCAGAACGCGCGCCGGCTGCTCGAGGACGTGGCCGACCTCCTGCACGAGCGCTACGGCGCCGGCGAGGTCACACTGCGCCGCAAGGAGGTGTTCTCCCAGCCCGCACCGCCGGAGCTGATCGAGGAGCTGAGCCGCGTCTCGGACGTGGTGGTGATCGCGGTTGGCGATTGAGGCTCTTGCAGCGCGTCGGCGGTCGCCGACGGAGTCCTCTTCGAACGACATGGCACACCGGCCGCGGTGATCTGCTCGGACGCCTTCAAGACCACCGCGGACGCGATGGCGGGCGTGCAGGGCGCGCCCGGCTACCAGTACCTGACCACGCCGCACCCGGTGGCCGGGCTAACTCCCGAACAGGTGCGCGAGCGAGCGCAGGACGTGGTCGACGAGGTGGCGAGGCTGCTCGCACGATGACCACACCCGACCCCGATGCCGCCCGCGAGGCGATCGAGTACTGCTACGAGCAGGGTTGGACCGACGGCCTGCCGGTTATCCCGGCGACCGAGGAGCTCGTCGAGCAGTTCCTCGCGCACACGAGTCGCCCGCCTGATGAGGTGTTGTGGCGCATGGAGCACCTGGAGCGCGAGTGCACGGTGCACACCGCAGCGATCAACGCGGTCATGGCCGGCTGCCTGCCCGAGTATTTCCCGCTCGTGCTGGCCGCCTGGGATGCGGTCATGCGCGACCGGGCGGCCAAGGGCGGTGGGTGGCAGTCAACCAGCGGGCCGGCCCCGCTGATCGTGATCAACGGGCCGATCCGCCACGAGCTGGAGATCAACTGCACGGGCGGGATCTTCGCCGCCGGTTTTCGGCCCAACGCGACGATCCCCCGCGCGCTCGGGCTGATGCTGCGCAACGCGTTCGGCCTCGTTCCTCACGTGTTCGACCAGACCACGCAGGGCATCCCCGGCCGCTGGGCGATCTGCTTCGGCGAGAACGAGGAGGAGAGCCCGTGGGAGCCGCTGGCCACCGAGATGGGTCTCGCCCCGGGGACCAATGCGCTCTCGGCCACGCTGACCCGCACCTACGAGTTCGTCGACAACCGGCACACCCAGGACCCCGAGCAGCTGCTGAACGACTTCGCCGACACCCTGTCGCGCACCGGGTCACTGATCTTCCGCGGCCAGTCGTGCGGCGTGGTGTTCTGTCCCGAGCACGCCCAGATGCTGGCCGGCGCCGGCATGTCGAAGGCTGAGGTCAAGGACTGGTTCGTCGAGCACGTTGGCCGGACCGAGACCGACCTGCGCCGGGCCGGCAAGGACGGCATCTCAGACAGCGGCCCGGGGGCGCGGTCGGCCAGCGAGGCCGAGCGGGCACCGGCTGACACCTTCACGCCGTACTTCACGGCCGGCAAGGACGTTCCGATCATCGTGGCCGGCGCGCGTAACGCGGCGATCTCGATGGTGTTCCGCGTGTTCGGCGAGTGGTCGAACAGCTCGGTGGAGATCGAGGCCGCGCCAGTGGCCGCAACGAAAGGAGGCTGACTTTGTTCAGCGAGCAAGGACTGAAGGACATGCAGGCGACGCTGGCGGCGGACGGGTATGCGATCGCCGCGTTCGAGGAGGGCGAGCAGGTGGTGGTCACGATCGAGGCCACGCCCGAGGCGTGCGAGGACTGCCTGGCGCCGCCCGACGTGATGCGGGCGATCCTCGGCAAGACCCTGGCCGTTCCCGTCGAGGTGATCGATCTGCACTACCCGGGATGAGAGTCGACGTCGACGCCACGCTCCACGCCGAGTGGATGCGCGGCCGGACCGCGCTGGTCACCGGCGGTGGCGGCCGGGACGGCGGGCCGGGCACCGTCGGGTGGGCGATCTCACGCCTGCTCGCCCGCCACGGAGCGGCGGTCGCGGTACTCGACCGCGATCCGGCCGCCGCGGAGCGGACGGTGTCCCAAATCGAGCGCGCCGGCGGCCGCGCCACCGCGGTGATCGCCGACATCACCGACGACGACGGGTGCGCGCGAGCGGTGGCGGAGGCGGGCGACGCGCTGGGCGGCCTCGACACGCTGGTCAACAACGTCGCGGCCTGGAGTCCGGCCGAACTGTTCGATGTGGAGCCGGGGCAGTTCGACGAGCTGCTCACGCTGAATCTCAAAACCGCATGGCAGATGACGCGACACGCCGTGACCGTAATGCCGGCGGGCGGCGCGATCGTCAACATCACCTCGGTGGCGGCGCGGCGCGCCGGCACGATGTACGGACTCAGCAAGGCCGCACTCGAGTCGATGACCGGCGGCGCGGCCTACCTCCTGGGCGAGCGCGGGATTCGGATCAACGCGGTCGAGCTGGGCGCGCTGTGGACCGCCGGCGTGGCCGACAACCTGCCGTCCGAGGCGCGCGAGCCGCGGCGCAAGATGGCCGCCCTGCAAACCGAAGGCGACTGCTGGGATGCTGCGAGCGCGGTCCTGTTCCTGGCCTCGGATCACGCCCGCTGGATCTCCGGCCAGGTCCTGAGCGTCGACGGTGGCGGACCGCCCCGCATGCCCTACCCGGGCGCCGCCCGGAGCCCGGCCGCGGCCGGGGCCGGGGCACGCTCATGACCGAGCGCGTCGCGCTCATCACCGGTTGCGGCAAGCCCGACGGTGCCGGCCAGGCGGTCGCCCGCATCCTGGCCGCGAACGGCGCCACGGTGGTGGTCAGCGATCGCCGTCCAAGCGGGGTGCCGAACCGCCGCCAGGAGGTCGTCGGCTCCGAGCAGCCGGAGGCCTGGCAGGGGCTCGACACGCTGGTGTCCGAGATCGAGCGCGCCGGAGGCCGCGCGATGTCGGTCCTGGGCGACATCGGCGACGAGCACGAGTCCCAGGCGATGGTCGACGCCGCAGTCGGGCAGTTCGGGCGGCTCGACATCCTGGTCAACAACGCCGCCGCGCCGCAGGGCCTCGATCGCAACCTGATCGAGGAGATCCCGATCGACGTGTTCGACGAGGTGATCCGGATCAACCTGCGCGGAGCCTGGCTGATGTGCCGCGCCGCGGTGCCGGCCATGCGCAGGCAGCGGTGGGGACGGATCATCAACGTCTCCTCGATGGCCGGGGTCATCGCCGCGCCGCGCTCGACGCCGTACTCGGCCTCCAAGGCCGGGATCATCGGGATGACGCGGGCGCTGGCGATGGACGTGGCTGCCTGGGGCGTGACCGTCAACACGGTGTGCCCGGGGGCTCTGGCCACCAGCCGGTCCATCCTCAGCATGGATCCAGACGTCGACATCGCCGCTGAGATCGAGCGCCGGGGCCGTGGCCTGCCCGTGGGCCGCTACGGCCGCCCGGAGGACATCGCCGCCGCCGTGCTGTACCTCGCCGGCGACGGCGCGTCGTACATGACCGGCCAGATGCTCGTCCTCGACGGCGGCGGGCCCGCGCCGTTCGGCGTGCCGCAACCCGAGGAGACGCAGTGAAGCTGCGGGTGCTGATGGAGCCGCGGCACGGTGCGACCTACGACCGTGTGGTGGCCATGGCCAAGGCGACCGAGGAGGCCGGGCTCGACGCCTTCTTCCGTAACGACCACTACCTGGGGATCGATTCGACCGATCCCGAATACCGGCCGACCGACTCGTGGACGACGCTCGCCGGCGTGGCGGTCGAGACGACGCGGATCAAGCTCGGAACGCTGATGACCGCGGGCACGTTCCGCCATCCGGGCGTGCTGGCCAACGCCGTGGCCACCGTCGATCAGATGTCGAACGGGCGGGTGATCCTGGGCATCGGCACGGGTTGGTACGAGCGAGAGCACAAGGCGTTCGGCATCCCCTTTCCCCCGATCGGCGAGCGCTTTGACCGCCTCGACGAGGAGATGCAAATCATCAACGGGCTGTGGACGACACGCCAGGGCGAGCCGTTCAGCTTCGACGGCCGGTTCTGGCGGCTCGAGGAGGCGCGGAACTTCGCCGTGCTCGTGCAGAAGCCACGGCCCGAGATCGTCATCGGCGGCACCGGCCCGCGTCGCACGCCGCTGGCGGCGGCCAGGTGGGCCGACGAGTTCAACAGTGGTGGGGGCGCCGGCACGGCCGAGCGGTACGCCAAGGTCCGGCAGGTATGCGAGGAGATCGGCCGGGACCCGTCGACGATCCGCATGTCGGTCACCACCCAGGTGATATGCGGCTCGACGCGCGCCGAGGCCGAGGCCCGGCTCGACCGGCTGGGCGAGCCGGGGCGGCGGATGCTCTCGATGGGAACCGTCGGCGACGTTCCCGCCGTGGTCGGCGCGCTGCAGGAGCTGAAGGCGGCCGGCGCGGAGATCGCCTACCTGCACATCTTCGACATCGACGACCATGACCACCTGCGCCTGATCGGCGCCGAGGTGCTACCCCAGGTCGCATGACGGTGCAGGGATATAGGTATAGACATATATGCATACGTGGGGCTCTCACGTGAGGAGACGACGCTAATGGCGAGCATGACGACGCGAGCAGCCGTGCTGCACCAGCCCGGCACCGATTGGGAGATCACCGAGCTCGACCTCGATCCGCCCAAGGAGTACGAGGTCCTGATCCGCTACAAGGCGGCCGGCCTGTGTCACTCCGACGAGCACATCCGCCGTGAGGGCGGCAGCCACATCCGCTTCCCGCTGGTGGGCGGCCACGAGGGCGCCGGAATCGTCGAGGAGGTGGGGCCCGGCGTCACGCGCGTCAAGCCCGGTGATCACGTGGTGACGTCCTACATCCCGGCCTGTGGCAAGTGCCGCTACTGCTCGACCGGGCACCAGAACCTGTGTGACCGTGGTCTGTACGCGGGCGTCGGCTGCCTGCAGGACGAGACCTTCCGCTTCCACCGAGGCGGCGAGGACTTCGGTGGGTTCTGCGCCCTCGGCACGTTCTCCGACCACACCGTGGTCTCGGAGTATTCGTGCGTGCGGATCGACGACGACATCCCGCTCGAGGTGGCGTGCCTGGTCGGCTGCGGAGTGACCACCGGCTGGTGCTCGTCCGTCCGCGCCGGCGAGACGCGCGCGGGCGAGACCGTCGTGGTCTTGGGTGTCGGCGGCGTCGGCATCAACGCCGTGCAAGGCGCTCGCTACGCCGGCGCCAAGAACGTGTTCGCTGTGGACCCCAACCCGTTCAAGCTGGAGATGGCCAAGCGCCTGGGCGCAACCCACACGGCGCCCAGCGCCGCGGAGGCACGCGATCAGCTGGTCGATCTCACCCGAGGGCAGATGGCCGACCTGACCGTGGTCACGGTCGCGGTGCTCGACGCCGAGATCACCGCCGATGCGGTCAGCCTGATCGGCAAGGCGGGCCGGGTAGTACTGACCTCGGTCAGCGCCGCCGATGATCATTCGATCAGCCTGACCGGATCGCCGTTGGTCGGCTGGCACAAGCGCATCCAGGGCTCGCTGGCCGGCGGCTCGAACCCGATCTACGAGATGCCCAACCTCCTGGGCCTCTACAAGTCAGGGCACCTGAAGCTCGACGAGATCATCACCCACCGTTATTCGCTCGAGCAGGTCAACGAGGGCTACCACGACCTGCTGGCCGGCAAGAACGTGCGCGGCGTGGTCATCCACGAGAGCTGAATCCGGGGGGGACGATCACGTCGTCGAGCGCGAGCTCGGCCGTCGACGCGCGACCGAGGCCCAGCAGCGCCGAATCGATCCCCGCGCGCATGATCTCGAGCACGTTCTCGACCCCGGCCTGACCGGCCGCGGCCAGGCCCCACAGGGAGGCCCGCCCGATCATCACCGCCTTGGCGCCCAGGGCGAGCGCCTTGACCACGTCGCCGCCCCGGCGGATGCCGCCGTCGAGCAGTACCTCGGCCCGATCGCCGACCGCCTCGGCGATCGCCGGCAGCGCACGGATCGAGGCCGGCGTGCCGTCGAGGTTGTTGCCGCCGTGGTTGGACACCGAGATTGCGCTGAAGCCGGCATCGACGGCTCGCCGGGCGTCGTCGACGCGGATGATGCCCTTCAGCATGACCGGGCCGTCCCACTGCTCGCGCAGCCAGCGCAGGTCATCCCAGGATGGGGGCGGGGTCATCATCCACTCGCCGTAGGCCCCGAAGAAGGTGAGCGGCGGTGCGCCCAGGGGCGTCACATTCGGCACGGTGAGATCGGGCGGCCCGCCGGCCTGGGCCCACTGCGCGAGCCACACGGGACGGACGAGCACCTCGGGCGCCAGCCGGGCCATCGCCTTCAGATCGAGTTTGTCCGGGATCCACGGACTCCCCCAGTCACGGCTGTGGGAGAACGTCCAGTCGAGCGTGACGATCAGTCCCGCCGCGCCGGCCGCTCGCGCCCGCGCAATCCGCGCGGAGATCGGCTCGCGCCCGCCCGCCCAGTAGATCTGAAAGAACGTTTGCGGGTTGGCGGCGAGCACTTCCTCGATCGGCTTTGACGCGAACGAGCTCAGTCCCATCGCGGTGCCGCGGGCGGCCGCGGCGCGGGCCACCGCCACCTCGCCGTCGGGGTGCACCGACTGCACGCCGGTCGGCGAGATGAGCACCGGCAGCGAGATCTCCTGCCCCATCACCGTCGTGGTCATCTCTCGCCGTGCGGGTGCGCCACCGATGTGCGGCGCGAAGCCGAGCTCCCGGAACGCCGCGAGGTTGTCGGCCAGGGTCACGCCGGCCTCGGCGCCGGCGATGAGCGCCGAGTACACCGACTTGGGGAGGCGCCGCTTGGCCCGCCGCTGGGCGACGGCCACCGACTCGAACCAGGGGTTGCGGCGGAAGCTCACGGATGCCGGAGGACCGCGAGCGGGCTCTCGTTGCAGGCCTTGGCCGGCACGCGCCGCTTCGACATGTCCACCGAGGGCTTCGGGACTGGCGCGTCGCCGCGCGCGGCCAGCAGGCGCTCACCGTGCCCGAGCACGCACTCGGGGTCGGGACCGTCCAGCGGCAACCCTGTGAAGAACTTGGCCGCCATGCAGCCGCCGCGGCACTTGTCGAACAGCTCGCAGCTCGCGCATGCGCCGGCGCTCTGCGGTGCGCGCAGCTCGGCGAACAGCTCCGAGTGGCGCCAGATCCCCTCGAATCCGCCGGGCGCGCGAACGTTGCCGGCCCGGAACTCGTCGTGAATCACGAACGGACACGCGTAGACATCGCCGACTGGATCGATCAGGCACACCACGCGGCCCGCACCGCACAGGTTCAGCCCGGGCAGCGGTGTGCCGTAACCGCTCAGGTGAAAGAACGAGTCGCCGGTCAGCACCTCCTCGCCGTGCGCGAGCAGCCACTCGTAGAGCTCGCGCTGCTGGGCCGCGGTGGGATGCAGCCGATCCCACACATCGGCGCCGCGTCCGGAGGGGCGAAGCCGCGTCAGCCGCAGCTGCGCTCGGTACCGATCGGCGATCCGCTTGAACTCGTCGAGCTGAGAGACGTTCTCGCGCGTGATGACGACCGACAGCTTGAAGCCCTCGAAGCCGGCATCCGCCAGGCGCTCCATCGCGGTGATCGCGGTGGCGTAGGAGCCGGGGCCGCGGATCGCGTCGTTGACCTCGGCCGTGGCGCCGTCGAGGGAGATCTGGACATCGACGTAGTCGGATCCCGCGAGCTTGACCGCGCGCTCCGCCGTGATCCGCGAGCCGTTGGTCGAGAACTTCACGCCAACGTGGTGGGCGACCGCGTAGTCGACCAGCTCCCAGAAGTCGCGCCGCACGGTCGGCTCGCCGCCGCCGATGTTGACGTAGAACACCTGCATGCGCTCCAGCTCGTCGATCACCGCCATGCACTCGGCGGTGCTGAGCTCGCGCGGGTCGCGCCGGCCCGAGCTCGACAGACAGTGCACGCAGGCCAGGTTGCACGCGTAGGTCAGCTCCCAGGTGAGGCAGATCGGCGAGCGCAGACCGGTCTCGAACTCGTCGGCCAAAGAGCGGACGGCGTCGGCCCGGCGGCGCACGAACGACAGGCGCCGGGTGCCAAAGTCGTAGGCCAGGGCGCCGAAGCGCTCGTGCCTCAGCTCGGTCTCCGGATCGAGCCCGGCGGCCCGCTTGAACTCGGCGGATCTCACCGCTCGCGCCCTAGTAGACGCCGCACATCCCGTCGATCGAGACGTCCTCGACCAGCAGGTCCTCCACCACGAGCCCCTCATCCGACGGCTGCTGGGTCGCAGCGTCTGAGGTGGGCTCGGGTTCGACGGCGGTGTCCTCGAGCTGTTCGGGCGTGACACTCATGCGGGTTCTCTCCTCCTCGCCGGGGTCGGGCGCGATAATTTAGCACTCTGTGACAAATCTCCCGGACCTGACTTGGACGGAGGTTGATCGCGCCGCGCGAGACGCCCTCCTCGTCCCGCTCGGCTCACTCGAGCAACACGGGCCGCACCTGCCGCTGGACACCGACACCCGGATCGCGGCGGCCGTCGCCCACGGCGCGGCCGGCGGCCGCGGCGGCGTCGCGGTCGCACCGGCGATCGCGTTGGGAGCGAGCGGCGAGCACGACGCCTTCCCGGGCACGTTGTCGATCGGGACCTCCGCGCTGACCGAGGTGCTGATCGAGCTCGGCCGCGACGCCGCACGCGACTGGCCCGCGATGTTGCTGGTCAACGCCCACGGCGGAAACCGCGAGGCGGTGTCCGCGGCGGTAGCACGCCTGCGCTACGAGGGCCGCCGCTGCGAGGCCTACCACGTGGCCCCGGCATCCGGTGACGCGCACGCCGGGGAGACCGAGACGGCGCTCATCCTGCATCTGTGCGCGAGCTCGGTCCGCCGCGAGCTCGCGCAGGCCGGTGAGACCGCTCCGGTCAGCGCGCTGATCGAGCGCCTGCGCCGCGACGGCGTGCGCGCGGTGAGCCCGAACGGCGTGCTGGGCGATCCGCTGGGCGCCTCGGCCGAGGCGGGCGAGCGGCTGCTCGCTGAGCTGGTCCTCGGATGCACGCGCGCGCTGGACGCGCTGCTCGCCGCAGAGCCAGAGCATGTCTGAGGCGCTTGCCGTCATCACCGGCGCCGCACGCGGCATCGGCGCCGCCGTCGCACTGAAGCTGGCCGAGCAGGGCTTCTCGCTCGTGCTCGTCGACGCCTGCTCGGCGCAGCCAGGAGTCGACTACGCGATGCCGTCGCCGGCCGACCTCGACGCGGTCGCCGAGCGCTGCGGCGCCGAGGTGCTGTGCGCCGACGTGGCCGCGCACGACTTCGTCGCCCAGCTGGGCGACGTGCTCGCCGGGCGCCGCCCCACCGCCGCGGTGGCCGCCGCCGGCGTGATCGCCGGCGCGCCCGCGTGGGCCACCGACGCCGCGGTGTGGAGCACGCTGATCGATGTGAACCTCCATGGCACGCGCCGGCTCGCCGAGGCCACGGTTCCGGGCATGGTGGAGGCGGGTGGCGGCCGTTTCGTGGCCATCGCCTCGGCCGCGGCGCTGCGGGCCATGCCCCAGCTTGCCGCCTACTCGGCCGCCAAGGCGGCCGTGGTCGGCTACGTCCGCGCCCTGGCCGCTGACCTGGCGGGCACCGGCGTGCTGGCCAACGTGATCTGCCCAGGGTCGACGCGCGGAGCGATGCTGGCCGCCAGCGCGGAGCTGTATGACCTCTCGGGTCAGGACGAGTTCGCCGGCCAGCAGCTGATCAGACGGCTGCTCGAGCCGGGCGAGGTGGCAGGCGCCGCGGTCTGGCTGTGTGGACCGGACGCCGGCGCCCTGACCGGGGCGGTCCTGCCCGTCGATGGAGGCCTGACTTCATAGCGTCAGCCCCCCTGCCGGCCGGCTGGCGCCTGCGTGCGGCCCGCGGCGTTCGTCACGTCCGCGAGGACTCGGTCCTCATCGGCGGCACTCCCCTGCGCGTGCTGACCCTCTCGCCGCGCGGCAACGCCCTCGTTCAGGCCTGGCTGGCCGGCCAGCCCGTCGGCGAGGAGCGCTCAGAGGGTCTGCTCGCGCGCCGGCTGCTCGATGCCGGGCTGGCGTGTCCCGACCCACCGGCCCGCCCGGCGCAGGCGCTTGACGATGTGACGATCATCGTGCCCGTCTACGCCGACCCTGAGCGCCTGCGGGCCTGCCTGGGCGCGCTGTCCGGCGGGGCGCCGGTCATCGTGGTCGACGACGGCTCGCCCGACCCGGCTCCGATCGCCGCGGTCGCGCGGCAGGCCGGCGCGCGCTACGTCCGCCACCCTGTCAACCGCGGACCCGCCGCGGCCCGCAACACCGGGCTGCGGATGGTCGCGACGCCGCTGGTCGCGTTCGTCGACGCCGACTGCGTGCCGCCGCGGGGGTTCCCGGGTCGGCTGACCCAGCACCTGGCCGATCCCGCGGTGGGCCTGGTCGCGCCGCGCATCGTGTCCTCCGAACGCGGCCGCGGGCCGGTCGCCGCCTACGAGCGCGCCCGCGCGGCGCTCGACATGGGTCCGCATCCGTCGCTGGTGAGGCCCTACAGCATGGTCTGGTATGTGCCGAGCGCGACGATGGTCGCCCGGCGCGAGGCGCTCGGCAGCGGCTTCGACGAGGGACTCGAGCTCGGCGAGGACGTCGACTTGGTGTGGCGGCTGCACGACGCCGGATGGCAGGTCCGCTACGAGCCCGTGGTCGTGGTCGCTCACGAGGTTCGCGCGGGGCTGGCGAGCTGGTACCGCCGGCGGGTTGCCTACAACGAGTCGGCCGCGCCGCTGCTCGCCCGCCACCCCGAGCGCGTGCCGGTGCTGTTCCTCGCGCCGCGCGCCGCGCTGGCCTGGGCGGCCGCCCTGTGCGGTTCGCCGGCGGCGGTGATCGCGCTGACCGTCGCACGCGCGTTCCGCGTGCGCGGAGTGCTCGCCGGCCGGGTGCCGCGTGCCGGCGCCCGGGCGAGCCGGATCGCGATCGAGGTCACCCTGCAGGAGCGGCGCGACCTGGCGCGGGCGTTGGTCGGACCATGGTTTCCGTTCGCACTCGCCGCCATCGCCGCCGTACCGGGACGGCCGCGACGGCGGCGCCTGGCCGCGCGGTTTGGTCGCCTGGTCGGCGCGATGGCGCTCGGCGACTGGATCGTCGACCGGCCGGATCTCGACCCGTTGCGCTACGCGGTGCTTCGCGTGGCGGACGAGTCGAGTCGCGGCGTGGGCATCTGGATCGGGTGCCTGCGCGAACGCGATTTCCGCGGGCTGCTCCCGCGTCCCCCGCCGCCAGCCAGCCGGCGCTAGGAGCCGCAGGTGATCTGGGTCTGGAGCGCCTCAAGGTGACTCCAGGGGAACTTGGCGAGGAGCACGCTCGGGTAGGTCGTGAACTCCTGCGTCCACAGGTTGGTGGACATGCTGTTCGGGTCCTGGCCGTACAGGGACACGTCGCCGCTCTGGTCGCGCACGACCATGCCGTAGGTCTGGGCGGCCTGGGCAAGCATGTAGACGATCGGCGGAAGGTTGAGGCTCGCGAGGTTGAGCGTGGGATCGAGGCGGAAGCGCGTGCCCTCGGGGATCGGTGTGATGCCGCTGGTCTTCACCGAGCCGTCCGTACGCTGGGCCGGCCATGACCAGCAGTTCGGTTCGGTCTCGACCAGGGCAATCGCGAGCGCGTGGTCGATGTAGCCGCGCTGGAGATCGGCCTGGGTGACCAGTCCGCCGAGCAGCGGGAGGCTGGTGGCGGTGGCACCCCAGTCGTTGGTCATCCCGGAGTGCGTGAAGTAGCCGGGGTTGGTCGAGACGTTGTCCATTTCGCCACCCCAGCGAGCGTGCCAGCCGTCGGCCTCAAGTTGCATCTCCCAGAACTCCCACAACCTGTCGGTCGACGGCTGCCACACGGTCATGTGCTCGTCGCTCCCGGCGGCGGCCTGGGCGTAACTGGGGATCGGGACTGCGTTGAACTCGGCTTGCATGTCCGGCGCCGAGACATCGAGCGTCACGTGCTGGGTCGCCTGGTCGGGCCCCACCACGTACACCGGAACGCTGTAGGACGAGGTGTTCATCCAGGTTCCATAGGTGTTGACCTGGCGAACGAGCTCGTTGACGAAGGCCGACGAGCTTGGATCAAGCGGAGCGTTGGGCGACAGCGGCGCGTTCCAGAAGCTGGTGGGCGAGAACGGGTTGGCCGCCGGCCACGCGGCTGCCTGATCACCGGGGGTCGACGGCATCGCCGCCGGGGGCGCCGCATTGGTCGTAGGTGACCCGGCGGGGAGCTGGCTCGGAGCAATCGTGCCGGCCGGCGGGCTCGTCGCGCTCGTGACCGGCGACGGCGACGGCCGCGCGGGGGACGGCTTGGCGGGCGAGGTGTGCGCGCATGGCGTCGCGGTCGCGCCGCGTCGAGTCGTCCGTGACGGGGCCTTCGCGGTCTTCTTCGCGCGCCGCGCGTGCGGGCGGGCCGTGCTCGTGCGCGCCAGGTGCGCCCTGGCCTTGGCCGTCTTCGGCCTGCGTGGTGCGTGCACCTTGGCCGGATGGACCGGGCACTGCAGGACGCCCACCGGGCGAGCCGACGCTGTCCGGTCTCCCGGTCCCACCGCCATCACGACAGCCACTGCGGAGCAGAGCAACGCCAACTTCCCACGCGTTCCTGCTTGAAGCACACCATGTGGATCGGAGCCGGCGGCACGCTGCCTGAGGCGTCTGGATGCCGCTGGACGATATTGCGCGAAGGCGACCGGGCCGGCGCAGGCACATCATCTGTTCGTCCGTTTTCCAGCCCAGGCGCTCCCGCTCCGCCGCCACCGACCCGATCCGCACGGCCATGGAAAACAAAGACGACGTAGAGGTCGTTCGGGTACTGACAGCAGCGCTGATCAGGCGCATGAGCGACGATCAGATCAACCGAGTGATCGGTGAGCTCGAGTACGTCGCCGAAGAGCGCGGCGACCGCACCGGGGAGAGCGCTCACTCCCAGGCCGCGCAGCAGCTGATCGCGGCTCTCGAGAGCCGTCGTGAGCGGCGCAACGGGCACAGCGTCCCGCCGCCCTCGCTCGAGGCCTCATTCAACGGTCACGAGGGCTAGGCGGCACTAAGCCATCGCGGGGCGCAGCTGACGTCCGAGCCGCTCCAGCGAGTTCCTGAGCGCCCCGGCCGCCAGCAGCGCCTCGGTGGCGCTGGCCAGCACCCGTCCGAACAGGCCGCTGCCCTCGACCGACACCGAGGCGCGGACATCGCTGCCCCCGGCCACGGCGTGCACGACGTACTGCACATCGATCGAGATCGGTCCATCGGCCGCCAGCGCCAGGCGCTCGCCCGACGCTTCGAACACCGTGACGTCGAACTCCACCGCGCGGCCCGCCAGCCGGCCCGCGACCCGCGCCCGGCTACCGGTACCGAGCCGGCGCTCGCCCAGCGAGACGATCTCAAACGGGATCGGCGCCCACTCGGCGATCGCCTCGGGCTCGGTCAGGAGCTCGAGCACCGCCGACGGCGAGCCGGGAACCACGGTCTGGGTCTCCCATCTGCGCATTTGCCGTTCAGACCCCATCGGGGATGAATTCTCATCGCAGCTACACCCAGGGCCAAGCCCACCTAGGGTGACGGCGCCACACTAAGCAGGAAGCACACGGCACAACCGCGCATTCCGGGCCGATCGCCAGTGCCGCGCGCGGAAATCATCGCCTGGCGCCTGCGTAACGCGTCACGCCGGCCGTCACCCGCGAGGCGTGACGTGTTATGCAGCTGGGAGATGCACAACGCGCCACGCCTGACCGGAGGGCGCTCGCGTGGCGTGTTATGCATGCTCGCCGATCACCGAGAGCCTGGGGCGGTCCTGCCAACATCGAGCTCGCGGAGCCCGTGACCGAGCAGGCGGTAGGCCTCCTGCAGGTTGGCCACAAGGTCGCTGGTGGGGGCGTCGACCCAGACCAGGAACGCCGCCATCGAGGTGCCGAGCGCGGCGTGGGCCACGGTCTGGGGGACGAGGTCGTCGGGCCCGCAGCCGAGTCGCGCGGCCACCCACACCGCGATCACCTCGCGCCATTCGGCATAGCGCAGCGCGGAGTGGGCCTGGAGCGCGGGCACACCGGTGATCAGCCGCATCCGGATGCGCAGCTCGGGCAGCTGCTCGTCCTCGTAGCGGTTCGATTCGACGACCGCGCGTCCCAGCGCC
>JAFAYP010000206.1 GCA_019240305.1 Solirubrobacterales bacterium | reverse complement strand
GAGTCCCACAGCGAGGCATGGACGATCCGGCCGGAGCTCGCGCGCACCATGCAGCCGGCTCATCCGGCCGATGCCTCGTACGCGCGCGCGGCCGAGGCGCTGGCGGCCCGCGACTTCGTGGTCGCGCCGAATGTCGATCAGCCGCTGAGCGCCGAGGCCCTGCGCGGGTGCGAGGTGCTGGTGATCGCGCATCCCTCCGATCCCCGGTGGGAGCGGACCACCGGCACCGGCTCGCCGCGGCTCAGCGCCGAGGAGCTCGACGCGATCGAGGCGTTCGTGGCCTCCGGCGGGGGCCTGGTCGTGCTCGGCGAGACCGAGCAGGAGAAGTACGGCAACAACCTCAACGAGCTGCTGGAGCGCTTCGGCCTGCACCTGGAGAACGACACTGTGCAGGACTACGAGCACCACCGCGAGGCTCCGAGTTGGATCCTGGCCGACCTGGCCGAGGGTTCTCGAGGCCGCGCCGGAGATGTGCTCGCGCGGGTCAACCAGGCCTGTCTGTATCGCGCGACCACGATCTCGGCTACCGACGGCGCGCGCGTGCTGGCCCGGACTCACGCCACGGCGTCCTCGCCCGAGAGGCCGCTGATCGTGGCCGCCGAGCACGGCGAGGGCCGCGTGGTCCTGCTCGCCGACTCCGACCTGTTCGGCGACGACTGCATCGACGAGCTCGACCACCGAGAGCTGTGGGTGAACATCGTTTACTGGGTAACGCGTGGGGACGGCGGCAGTTGGCCGGTCCAGGCGGCTCGGGACGGCGCCGGCCCCGAGCACGACCCGGACTGGATCCGCCTGCGCGATGAGACCAACGCGCTGGCGGCGCTCCAGGCCGCGGACGGTTCGCTCGATGGCGATCACGACACGGCCCACGAGCACCTGAAAAAAATCATCAAAGCCGTCCAGACGCTCGCGCCGCGCTTCCCGCACGACGCGGAGTACCTGGGCGCCGTGGTCGAGGACCTCCGCGCGTGGGATTTCGGCAAGCCCGACTTCACGCGCTCGCTGGCGCTGTTCCGCCCCGAGCTCCAGCGCGTCGACGGAATCGAGCACCTGGTCGTGTTCCCCATGTACAAGCAGAACGGCTCGCGCGAGACGTGCTTCGAGGCGCTGATCGTCCGGGTCCCGTGGCCGGACTGGATCGCGTCGCTCGAGCGGACGCAGTTCGACAATCCGAAGTTCGTGCCGGTCGAGCTGATCGACGCCACGCGGGGCTATGACTCCGAGTGCGCGGTGCTGTTCCCCGAGACCGTCTCGGTGGCCGGCCGTCCGGTCTCGAACTTCGGCGCGATCTTCTGTGACCGCGAGTCCGAGCGGCTCCGGCGAGTCGGCGGCGCGGCGGCCGACCTGCTGCGGCTGAACCTCCCGCCCGACGCTGCCTGCATGCTGGCCAGCCCGGCCATCTCGCAGCAGGCCTACATCCTGTGGGACCTGATCCACGACCGCAACCACAGCCACGGCGACTTGCCGTTCGATCCGTTCATGATCCGCCAGCGCGCGCCGTACTGGATGTACTCGCTGGAGGAGCTGCGCTGCGATCTGACCACGTTCGGCCAGGCCGTCGAGCTCGAGGCTCGGGGCGTGTCGTTCGCGCGCTACGTCCAGTACGCGATCCTGCTCGATCGCCTGCTGCGCTTCCCGATCACCGGGGCGCGCGTACGAAACTACGACGGGCTGGGCGGGCAGCTGCTATTCGCCTACCTGCACCGCCACGGCTACCTGCACTGGACCGACAATCGGCTCACGATCGAGTGGCGCCGGGTGGCCGACGGGGTTGCGGCGCTGCGCCACGAGGTCGAGGAGCTCTACCGGCTCGGGATCGACCGGACCAAGCTCCAGCACTGGGAGGCGGCCCACGACCTGGTGGCCTCGAGCGTGCCCGCGGCGGCGGGCTCGAAGTGGACCGTGTCGAGTCGTGACTTCACCGACGTGGAGGATCCGCGTGCCTACATCGACCTGGTCCGCGACGACGAGTTCCCGCTCTCGATCTTCTACGCGTCGCTGAAAGATAAGCTCGCGGCGTGAGTGCGCAGCGGGGCTTCGCCTCGGACAACTCGGCCACGATCCACCCCGACGTCCTCGCGGCGATTGAGCGCGTGAACGTTGGGCACGCGTTCGGCTACGGCCACGACGAGTACACCTACGAGGTGGAGCGGCGGGTCGCGGCGAACTTCGGCGACGACGCGCGGGTGTTCTTCGTATTCAATGGCACCGGAGCCAACGTCGCCTCGCTCCGGGCGGCATGCCGGCCGTTCGACGCGGTGATCTGCGCCGACACCGCGCATCTGAACGTCGACGAATGCGGGGCGCCGGAGGCGATCGCCGGCGTCAAGCTGCTGAGCGTTCCGGGCGTCGACGGCAAGCTCACGCCGGACGCGGTGATGCGCCGGGTGGCGCGGGTCGGGGATGAGCACGCGGTGCAGGCGCGAGTGCTCTCGATCTCGCAGTGCACCGAGCTGGGAACGTTGTATACGCGGGAGGAAGTCCGCGAGCTGGCGGCGGTCGCGCACGAGCGCGGCCTCGTATTCCACGTCGACGGGGCGCGGCTGTCGAACGCGGCCGCCGCGCTCGGGCTCTCGCTGGGCGAGGTCGCGCCCTGCGCCGACGTCGTGTCGTTCGGCGGGACCAAGAACGGCCTGCTTGGGGCCGAGGCGGTCGTGATCATCAACCCCGAGGTGGCGAGCGACTTCGCCTACATCCGCAAGCAGTCGCTGCAGCTGGCCTCGAAGATGCGCTTCCTCGCCGCGCAGTTCGACGCGATGCTCTCCGACGATCTGTGGCGGCGCTCCGCCGCGCACGCGAATGCGATGGCCTCGCGGCTGGCGGACGCGGTTGCCGATGCTCCGGGGTTGAGGATCACGCGGCCTGTCCAGACCAACGCGGTGTTCGCCACGCTGCCGCCCGAGGTGATCGGGACGCTCCGGTGGGAGTTCCCGTTCTACGTGTGGGACGAGACGTCGGGCGAAGTCCGGTGGATGTGCTCGTGGGACACCACCGAGGAGGACGTCGACCGGTTTGCCGCGGCGGTCCGGGACGCGCTGTCCGCAGCAGCCGCCTAGGTGCGCTCGGTCACGCAGCGGTTCTCGATCCGGCCGACCCGGTCGACC
>JAFAYP010000152.1 GCA_019240305.1 Solirubrobacterales bacterium | reverse complement strand
CAGCGTCCACGGCTCGACCGTGGGCGAGGTGCTCGACGCCCTGTATGACCGCTACGGCGAGCTGCGCAGCCGGATCGCCGAGGACGGGGGGCTGCGCCGGTTCGTCAACGTGTACGTGGGCGGAGAGGACATCCGCTTCCTCGACGGTCTCGAGACCCCGGTCTCCGACGGCGACGAGGTGACGATCCTCCCGGCCGTGGCCGGCGGCTGAGCCTGGCTGAGAAACGCGCCGTATACGTGCGGTTTCTCGACCAGGCTCGATAAAAGCTAGTCGCCGGCCGCCTGCACGGCCGGCGCGCTGGCGCCGATCCCGACCGGGCAGCTCACGCCGGTCCCACCCAGCCCGCAGTACCCCCCCGGGTTCTTCTGAAGGTACTGCTGGTGGTAGTCCTCGGCGTAGAAGAAGGGCCCGGCCGGCGCGATCTCGGTGGTGATGTCCCCGTAGCCTGCCCCCTGCAGACGCTCGGCGAACGCGGCCCGGGTCGACTCGGCCACCGCGTGCTGCGCCTCGCTCGTGTAGTAGATGGCCGAGCGGTACTGGGTCCCGACGTCGTTGCCCTGGCGCATGCCCTGGGTCGGGTCGTGGTTCTCCCAGAACAGGCGCAGGATCTCCTCATAGGAGGTCTTGGCCGGATCGAACACGATCAGCACCACCTCGGCGTGGCCGGTCCGTCCCGAGCAGATCTCCTCGTAGGTGGGGTTCGGCGTGATCCCGCCGGCGTAGCCGACCGCGGTGCTGTACACGCCGGGGGCCTGCCAGAACACCCGCTCGGCGCCCCAGAAGCAGCCCATGGCCACGATCGCCTGCTCGTATCCCTCAGGGAACGGAGGCTTCAGGGCATTGCCGAGCACGGCGTGAGAAGCCGGCACGGGCATCTCCTGGTCCCGTCCGGGCAGCGCCCGCTCGGGCTCGACCATCGTCGTCTTGCTGCGCAAAGTGAACATGAGAAGAGCGTAGCCGCCACGGCGCGGCGAACCGGTGAACTGCCGGGAAACGCTGCGCTACCTTGTCGGCCATGGGCCAGGATCAGCACGCCGGTGCCCGAGCGCGGCCAGGCCGCTGGATCCTGATCGCGCTGGGAGTGGCGATCCCCGCCATCCCGGTGGCGATCGGCATCGTCCTCGGACTCGGGCAGCCGGGCGCCGGCGCGGCCTCGGCGAACACGACCACCAGCGCGTTCACGCCCGTGCCGTCGCACTCGAGCGCGCCGGCTCACCACAACTCGCCCCCCGGCCTGCTGGTTCCGCCCGGGCCCGGCGCGATCGTCGCGCTGCTCGTGCATCCCACCGCGCTGTTCGCCGCACCGCGCAGCGGGCGCGTCCTGGCCCAACTCCCCACCAGGACGCAGTTCGGCTCCCCGGAGACCGCGCTGGTCGTCAGCCAGTCCGGCGGATGGCTCGGGGTGGTGGTCCCGCAGGCCGGCAACGGCCACATCGGGTGGATCACCGTCAACGCGGTCACGCTGGCCCGGATCCACTGGGAGCTGAAGGTCTCGCTGGCGGCGCGTCGGCTGACCGTGCTCGAGGCGGGCAAGGTCGTCGAGCGCTACCCGGTGGCGATCGGCGAGCCGAGCGCCCCGACGCCCACCGGGCGCTTTGCCGTCACCGACCGGCTCTCGACCGGCGATCCGTCCGGTCCCTACGGGTGCTGCATCCTGGCCCTCTCGGCGCACTCGCCCCACGCGATCCAGGGCTGGGACGGGGGCAACCGGATCGCCATCCACTCGACCCCTGAGGTGTCCAGCATCGGCGAGGCGGCCAGCCACGGCTGCGTGCGCGTGACCTTGCCCGACGGGCGCTGGCTGCTCGCCCACATCCCGCTCGGAACTCCAACGTTGATCAGTAGCTGACCGGGAGATCACCCGCGGGGCCGTTTTCCCGCTCCCGCCTTGGGTAGCCACCTGTGGGGACCCGAAAAGAGAAAGGAGCGGTTGCTATGGCCAATGAGCTCAAGGGCAAGCGTGTGGCATTTCTGTTCACCGAGGGCGCCGAGCAGGCCGAAGTGGTGAAGCCCCTGGAGGCCGTCAAGAAGGCCGGTGCCGAGGTCGACATCGTCTCGCTTCAGAAGGGCGAGGTCGAGATGTGGGAGCACTTCGACAAGGGCGAGAAGATCACCGCGGAGAAGGCGGTCAAGGATGCCGACGCGTCCGACTACGACGGCCTGGTGCTGCCGGGCGGCGTGGCCAACCCGGACCAGCTGCGCGGCGATGAGGACGCGGTGAAGTTCGTCCGCGATTTCTTCGAGCAGCACAAGCCGGTCGGCGCGATCTGCCACGGGCCGTGGGTCCTCGTCGAGGCCGATGTCGTCAAGGGCCGCAAGCTCACCTCGTGGCCCAGCCTGCAGACCGATCTGCGCAACGCCGGCGCGGAATGGGTCGACGAGGAAGTGGTGGTCGACAGCGGGCTGGTGACCAGCCGCAAGCCCGACGATCTGCCGGCGTTCAACGCCAAGGTCGTAGAGGAGATCGCCGAGGGCAAGCACAAGGAGCAGGTCGCCGCTTAGGGGCCTCGCTTCGCTCGGCGTCCTCCGGACGAAATCGCGGCCGGCGGATTGAGCGAGGCACGGATGCCGAGCGCGCCGCAGCCGCGATGCCGTTCCGCCCGGCCTTCGTGCCGGGCGGACTCCGAGCTCGTCCATGTGACGTCGAGGACTCTCCACGGTGGCTCACCTCGGGTTTACCCGGGGCCCTGATTACAAGCAGCTTCCTGCGGGGAGTAGGACGCGTCGATGAAGATCGGTTACTTCCTGTCCAGCGAAGAATGGGGACCGCGCGAGTTGGTCGAGCTCGCCGGCAAGGCGGAGCGCGCCGGCTTCGAGGGCCTGTGGATCTCCGACCACTACCACCCGTGGAGCGACGAGCAGGGCCACAGCCCGTTCGTCTGGGCGGTGATCGGC
>JAFAYP010000083.1 GCA_019240305.1 Solirubrobacterales bacterium | reverse complement strand
GCTCCCAGTTGACGCAGTTCTTCACCTCGGGCCGGTTCAGCCAGATCGTGGCGACGCCGTCCGCGACCTCGTACTGGATCACCCCGGCTTCTACGCCTTGCACTTCGGCTCGCATCTGAACGGTCACAAATCCTCCTCGGCAGCGCTGGATTTCTAAACTGAATTCAGATCATATCCTCATGCCGTGGGTATGGCAAGCCCGATCCTGGCGCGCGCAGTGACGACTGGCCCGCCACTGCGTCGCACGCTTACCACGCGGGTTAGAACGTGTTGTCCGGTTCGCGCGTCGCCGGCGGCTCGCGATGACGAGCGCTGGTCAAACCGTTCTGAGTTTGCCATACTGAAGTCGATTCAGCACATGATCCGTTCGCTCAACGTCACCCACGACATCGTTCAGATCCCGCTGCCGCTCCCGCAGATCCGGTCGGTCAACGCGTGGCTCCTCCGGGGCGACCCATTGACGCTCGTCGATACGGGGCCAGCCGAGGACCGCGCGCTGGCGACCCTCGAAACCGAGCTGCGGCGGGCAGGTGTCCGGCTAGAGGATCTCGAGCTGATCCTGATCACCCATCATCATCTCGACCACAGCGGCCTGGCGGCCACGATCGCGGCGCGGTCCGGCGCGAGCGTCGCAGCTCTCGATCGCGTTGCTGCTTACGGCGACTCTTATCAGGAGCGGCTCGAGGCCGACCGCGGCTTCTCCCGTGCACTCATGCGACACCACGGCGCCCCGCAGGCCGTGATCGACGAGAACGAGACGTTCTGGGAGCAGCTCCGCGCGGGCTCTCAGCCGTGGCGGACCGATCGTGTTCTGGCCGACGGAGATAGCGTGCGGGCCGGCGGCCGTGAACTTAGAGTGGTGGCGCGCCCGGGGCACAGCACGACCGACACGCTGTTCGTCGACGACCGCGGGCGTCTGGCGTTCGTCGGCGATCACCTGTTGGCGTCGGTTTCCTCGAACACCGAGATCTACCCGGCCGTCGAACCCGATGGCACGCGTCCGCGCGCGCGCGTCGAGTATCTGCGCAGCCTGACGCTGACCGCGACGATGCCACTGCGGTCCATGCTGAGCGGTCACGGCGAGCCGATCCGCGCGCATGGCGACCTGGTCGAGCGGCGCTTCGGGGAGCACCAGCGCCGCTGCGAACGGGTCTTGGCCGTCCTGCAGGACGGCCCGGCGAGCGCCTACGAGATCACCGCGCAGCTCTGGTCACCACAGACCGTGGCCGAGCAGCCTCTGCTGGTCATCTGGGAGGTTCTCGGCCACCTAGACCTCCTGCTCGATGCCGGCGTGGTGCAAGAGTGCGTCGGCGACGACGGATCGCGCTACGGGGTGGCTTCTTTCGCGATGCGCCAGCCGCCGGCCAATCGGCTCACCGCGGGCATCCGCGGATTTCGCTTCCAAGACCCACGCAACCACGATCGCCCAGGAGGTGGCCGACGTGCCCGAGCCAGCCGAAACCGTCAGCCGGCATCCCCGTGACGACGTAGCTGGGCTGTTCGACCTCACGGGCCGGGTTGCGGTGGTGACGGGAGCGACTCGTGGTCTCGGCCTCGCGATCGCAACCGGCTTCGCGCACTCAGGCGCAGAGCTCGTGGTGGTGAGCCGCAAGGCTGAGGCGTGCGAGGAGGTCGTCGCCTCGCTGCGTTCGGAGGGTGCAAACGCGATCGCCTGCGCCTGCCACGTCGGCAACTGGGAGTCAATCGACGGTCTGGTCGACCGCGTGTACCGGGAGTTTGGCCGGGTCGACGTGCTGGTCAACAACGCTGGCATCTCGCCGATCTACGACAAGCCTTCGGACGTCAGCGAGGCGCTGTTCGACAAGGTCATCGCGGTTAACCTGAAGGGTCCTTTCCGGCTTGCCGCCCTTGTGGGCGAGCGGATGTTGGCCGGACGCGGGGGCTCGATCGTCAACGTCAGCTCGATCGGCGCGGTCCGCCCGACCCGCGACATCATTCCCTACGCAGCAGCGAAGGCCGGCATGAACGCGATGACGGTCGCGCTGGCGGATGCGTTGGGCCCGCGCGTGCGGGTCAACGCGCTGATGCCGGGCCCGTTTCTGACCAGCATCGCTCGCCAGTGGGATATGAACCGGTTCGCGGAGCGCGCACGGACGTTTCCACTGCGCCGCGCCGGTCTCGCGGAAGAGATCGTCGGGGCGGCGATCTACCTGGCCAGCGACGCGTCGAGCTACACGACGGGGACCGTGCTCACCGTCGACGGCGGCGCTCAGTGGAGCATGCCTGGAGCCGGCGACGCGAAGCCTGACCTATGAGCGTTGGGCCGCCGCCGCTCTGGCTACGGCTGGTCTACCGCCTCGAACGGGCCGTCGGCGAGCTCGTGGAAACGCGCCGTGCGCAGCGATTCCTACTTCGACACCGTGACGCTCATCAACCGCGCCCAGCGCAAGGCCAGTGTGACACTCGAAGGAGTGTCCCGTCGTTGGGCCCGTGGTCGAGGTGATCGCCGACCAGTCCGCGCTCGTGGCGATGTTTCGCGCGCTCGGCTTAGAGCCCGAGGCGCTGCTTACCGACCGTGCGTCACCAGGCCGGTGAGCTGCGCGACCTGATGGTGCTGGCCCAATCGATCGAGGGTCATTTCACCACGCTGGCGGCCGCGGGGATCGTCGACGGCCTGCAACCGGGGACCCTCAGCGACTGAGCACGGCGCAGGCACTGACGCCCGGCGCGCCGTAGACCTGCGTGAAACCGACCCGGCGCGGCCCCGGAGCCTGGCGCTCGGCGGCCTCGCCGCGGAGCTGGAGGACTATCTCGTGCACCTGCCGCAGCCCCGATGCGCCGATTGGCTCACCGTTGGCCAAACAGCCGCCGTCAGTGTTGACCGGAAGGCGGCCGCTGAGTTCGGTGGCCCCGCTCTGAATCAGCAGCTCCTGCTCGCCGTGCTGACAGAGACCGCTCTCCGCCAGGTGCATGATCTCTGCGCCCGATTCGGTGTCCTGGAGCTGGGCGATGTCGACGTCATCGGGACCGATCCCTGCCTGCTCGAACGCGGCCGCAGCCGCCTCGACGGTCGGCGAGGGCGCCGACTCGATCGGGATCGACGGGCTGAACACCTCGAATGAGCCGAACCGGCGTGTACGGAAGGCCACCGAGCGGAGGTACACCGGCCGGCTCGCCGCATCGCGCAGTCGTTGCCCGCGCGCCAGCACCAGAGCGACCGCGCCTTCGCCCGGCGAGCAGAACATGTACTGCGTGAGCGGGTGGTTGAGCATCCGCGAGGACAAGATCTCCTGCTCGGAGAGTGGCTTGCGCCGCCACGCATTCGGGTTCGAGGCGCCGTTGCGAAACGCCTTCGCGGCGACCTTGGCCAGCGTCGAGGCGGTGATGCCGTGTTCGCTCATGTACCGCTGGATCTTCATCGCGAAGAACTGCGTGGTGAGCATCATCCCGGTCTCGCCGTACCACGCGCCGAGACCCCAATCCTCGGGAAGTGGATTGAACGCTCCAGGAGGGTGCTTGTCGAAGCCAACGACCAGAGCGACGTCTGCCGTCTGCGCCGACAGCATGGCGTGCGCCGTGGCGAGCGCAGAGGCGCCCGTCGCACAGCCGTTCTTGACGTTGATAAACGGGATACCGGTCAGGCCGAGGACGGCGACGCTCGTGTCCGCGTTGCCCGCCGCGTCCGATCCACCGGCGGCGAACTCGATCTCCTCCCATCGAACGCCGGCATCGGCGAGCGCACGCCGCGCCGCCACCGCGGCCATGTCCAGGCCGCTGACCCCGGGATGACGACCGAACGGATGGATGCCGATCCCGATGACCCCGACGTCGCTCATGGCGCCTCCCCGTCGACCGGGCGAAAGGCGTAGGTCACCACATCCGGCTCCACGCCGGGCGCGGGGATCAGCGTGAGCTCCATCGCCATGCCCGTGCGCAGCTGATCGGGGTCGGCGACGGTCAGCCGAGCCTCGACCCTGACCTCGCCGGGCAGCTCGACGTATCCGACGCCGTAGGGCTCGAATGCCTCCGGGTCATCGACCGCGTAGGGCGGAGACTTGGGCGCGAAGGCCTGGATCGTCCACGTCCAGAGCGTGCCTCGCCGGGCGAGCAGTCGGTCGCTAACGTCGGTGGACGTGCAGCGCGGGCAGGATGCTTGACCGGGGAATGTCACCGCGCCGCAGCGGTCGCACTCCGATCCGAGCAACCGGAGCTCTCCGCCCGCCTCCACGAACAGGCCGTCGGCGATCGGCCGTGCCGCCGCGAGACTCATGCCGCCAGCAGCCTTGACTGCGCCGTCTCCACCGGCACGCCGGCGAGCGCGAGAATGCGCGCGGCGTAGAACTCAGCCGCGCGATGAAGCGCGACCGCTCCGTTTGGGCGATACCAGTGCCAGATACTGTTGTAGAGGCCCAGGATGGCGCGGGTGAGGAGCCTTGGATCGGCGTTCGGGATCGCGCCCTGCTCCATCGCGCGGGCGAGGAACGTCGCCCAGGAGAACTCGAGCTCACGCGCGCGCTCCCGGACCGCTTGGCGCGCCTCCTCCTCGCCTGGCGTCTCGCTCCGCGTCGCGAGCAATCCCTGCTCGGCCACGAGCACCCGGTTGCGCTGGATCTCGTGTTCATCGAGCTCGAAGCAGTCGCGAACGATGGCGACCAGCGCGCCGAGGTGATCGGGATGCTCGCGCGCCAGTCGCTCGAACCGCGTGTGGAACTCCGCGATCGCGCTGTCCAGGATCAGGAACAGGCAGTGCTGCTTGGACTCGAAGTAGTGATAGAGGGCCGTCGCTCCGACGCCCACGTCGGCGGCGATGTCCGCCCACTTCGTGTCGTCATAGCCGTCGCGCCCGAACCGCTCGGTCGCGGCGGCGAGGATCTCGCGGCGTTTGGCGCCCTCGGGGCCGCGGTCACGCTTGGGGCTGGACACGCGTCGCCGGCAAGGTCGCGATAAGTCGACTCGAACTCATGTCAGTACGGTAGCACGTGTTGGCGCAGTGGCCAAGCCAATGCCTGGCTGACCCGATCTTCAAAGAGGTCCGGTCGCCGCGTTCTTGAAGTGATCTCAGTTTATCTGTAGACTCCGCCGCGGTGCGGCTCTCGCTCACACCCGCCGAACAGCAGCTCCAGGAGGAGGTGAGGACGTTCCTGGACTCCCAACCGCACCTTGGGCGCCGGCTGCCGCACGCGCTCGAGGACCGGATCGAGGCGCTGCGCGAGTGGCAGCGGCGCTGTCACGAGAGCGGCTTCGTCGGCCGGGCGTGGCCACAAGAGTTCGGCGGCGCCGGCCGGCCGCCGGTTGAGCAGATCATTGTTGACCAGGAGCTTGCCGCAGCCGGTGCCCCCGAGTTCGTCAACGTCGTCGGCCTCGACGTGCTCGGTCCGTCGCTTCTGCGCTTCGGCCGGGACGATCAGCGCCGCCGGTACATCCCGACGATCCTGTCGGCTGAGGAGATCTGGTGCCAGGGCTTCTCCGAACCGGAGGCGGGCTCGGATCTCGCCGCGCTGCGGACGCGCGCGGTCCCGCGGGAGGACGGCTTCGTGATCAGTGGCCAGAAGACCTGGGTGTCATGGGGCCAGTTCGCCCGCTGGTGCGGTGTGCTCGCACGGACGGCTGATCCCTCGCCCTACCGGCCGCGCCACCGTGACATCTCGATGCTCATAGTCGACATGCGTTCCCCGGGCATCGAGGTGCGTCCGATGACGCAGATCACCGGGCACGCCGAGTTCTGTGAGCTGTTTCTCGACGACGTCGTGGTGCCTCGGGAGAACCTGCTGGGGGAGCCGGGCGAGGGGTGGAAGATCGCCATGTACACCCTCGGGCACGAACGCGGCACGGCGGCGCTGCCGCGCCAGGTCAAACTCCGGACCTGGCTTGACCGGCTGATCCGCGCCGCTTGCGCCCGCGAACTGGACGGCGGTGCGCTGATCGACGACCCTCGGGCGCAGACAGCGCTTGCGCAGGCGCTGGTCGCGGTCGAAGTGCTCCGTCACCACGCGTACCGGTCGGTTGGAGAGTTCCTCGGTGGGGGCGCCGTCGGCCCCGAGAGCTCGACCGTGAAGCTACTGATGGCGGAGGCGGAGCAGCGGCTGGCGGGGACCGCGCTCGAGCTTCTCGGCGCGTCGTTGCAGGAGGCTACGCCCGAGGACGCCGGCGAGAACGAATTCTGGGAGGAGACCTATCTGTACTCGCGCGCCGCATCGGTATACGGAGGGACGCGCCAGATCCAGCGCAACATCATCGCTGACCGCGTGCTGCGGCTCCCGGAGGGGTGACCCATGGATCTCGAGCTGAGCGACGAGCAGGTCTGGCTGAGCGAGTCGGTCACTACGCTGCTCGAGCGCGCATGGCCACCGCCCGAGGCCGTCGCCACGGCAAAGGACGAGCAGCGGCGGCGCGTCTGGGATCGGCTCGTCGAATTTGGGGCGCTCACGATCGGTGCCGAGGACGGACTGGGCGCCGCCGAGCTGTGCCTGATCGCACGGGCGCTGGGGACGCGCCTCGTCTCCGTGCCATTCCTCGGCAGCGCGGCCGTGCGGATGGCGGTGGCGCCGTTCCTCGAGCGGATGTCAGATGAGGTGAACGATGCGCTGGCGGGCGGCGTCGGCGTGTCGCTCGCGCAGCTCGAGCCGGGCTCGAGCTCATGGTTCGACGCCCCCGCCACCGAAGCGCGCCGCACCGGGGAGGGCCTTGAGCTTCATGGCGAGAAGGTGGCGGTAGAGCACGTGGAAGCGGCGGATTGGCTCGCGGTGGTGGCCAGCCTCGACGGTCAACCCACGCTCGCCGTGCTGCCGACGTCCGCCACGGGGGTGATCCGGGAGACTCGGCGTTCATTCGATGAGACGATCCCACTGGCCTCGCTGCGGTTCGACGGGGCACAGCTGAGCCAGCGGGATGCGCTCGCGCCAGCCCTCGGGGATCGTGCTCTTGAGCGCCTGGGCACGATCGGCGCACTGTTGGCTGCGGCCGAGGCGGTCGGCGCCGCCGGAGCGGTCCTCGAGCTCGCTGTCCGTTACGCGGCCGAACGAAAGCAGTTCGGTCGCGCGATCGGCACCTTCCAAGCCCTGCGGCATCTACTGGCGGACATGTACGTGCGTCATTCGAGTGGCTGGTCGACCGTGCTCTACGCGGCGGCGTCGCTCGACGATGACGCGGACGATGCCGCCCGGAACGCGTCGGTCGCGAAGGCCTATGTCTCCCGTAGCGCTCGCGAGATCGCTCACGGCGCACTGCAGGCGTTCGGTGGGATTGCCTTCACCGCTGAGCACCCAGCCCATCGCTTCCTACGCCGCATAGTGGTTCGCGAGCGGCAGTTCGGCGATGCCGCTCACCACGAGCGCATCCTCGGTGCTCAGCTCGCCACCCGAGCGGGCGCCGTCCCGCGCGCGCTGGCGGAGGCGTCGCTGCCGTGAGCACCGATCAGGCGGCGTTCGTCGACGCCACCGCCGGGCGACTCGAGCCGATCTCGACCGGCGCCGACCCCGCAGTCGTCGGTCCGCATCTGGCCGACGCGCTGCACGATCCACGCTGGAGCGGCTGCCAGGTGTCACTGATCTCAGGGGGCAAGTCGAATCTCACCTATCGCGTTGCCTGCGACGCCGGGGAGGTCATCCTGCGCCGGCCACCCCTCGGCCACGTGTTGCCAACCGCGCACGACATGGTGCGCGAATACCGGGTCCAGTGCGCGCTCGGGCCGACTCAGGTGCCGGTGCCGCGGACGTTGCACCTGAGCGACGCGGGGGGACCGCTCGGAGTGTCGTTCTATGTGATGGAGCGCGTCGTCGGACACGTCTGCCGTAACCAGCTTCCTCCCGGGTACGGTGAGACGATGGCCGCGCGCGCGGCCATCGGGCGGGCCCTGGTCGAGACATTGGCCGCCCTTCACGCCGTCGAGCCGACGGCGGTCGGGCTGGGAGACTTCGGCCGCCCCGCCGGGTTCGTCGAGCGGCAACTGCGCCGCTGGTCCGAGCAATGGGAGCGCTCGAGGGCGGGCGAGTTGCCCCTGCTCGACGAGCTTCGCGATCGGCTCGCCGCGACGATTCCGACCCAGCAGACGACGAGCATCGTCCACGGCGACTACCGGCTCGACAACACCGTCCTGCACCCGACGAAGCCCGGGGAGATCGTCGCGGTGCTCGACTGGGAGATGAGTACGTTGGGTGACCCGTTCGCCGACCTCGGCGCGCTGCTCGCGTACTGGAGCGAGGCCGGTGACGACGAGATCCTGACCGGGGCTCGGATGATGCCGCCGGTGACCGCCCTGCGCGGCTTCCCCACCCGGCAGGAGATGGTGGCGCTCTATTCCGAGCTGACCGGCCTCGACACCGGCGACATCGGCTGGTACCGGGCGTTCGCGTACTTCAAGCTCGCGGTAATTTGCCAGGGGATCGCCGCGCGTGCGGCCGGCGGCGCGATGCTCGGCTCGGGCTTCGACCACGCTCAGCGGGTGGTCCAGCCGCTGATCCGGGCGGGACTGCACGTCCACAGAGGCGCCTGAGCCGCTGGCCGCATGCGCCTCGGCGAGTCCTAGCGGACCGCCATGCCGCCGTCGACGCTCAGCACGCTGCCGGTCACGAAGCTGCTCGACGGCCCGAGCAGATACAGGATCGCGGCATCGAGCTCGCCGGGGCGGCCACCGCGGCCGAGCGGGATCTGATCAGTCAACCACTGCGGGAACGCGTCCGCATGATCGCCCAGCCCAGCGGTCATCTCCGAGGCGAAGAACCCGGGGGCGACCGCGTTGACGCGTATCTCGTAGCGGCCCCATTGAGACGCGAGCTCGCGGGTCAAGCCGATCAAGCCGGCCTTTGAGGCGACGTAGGCGGCGTCCGCGATCTCGCCGATCGAACGCAGGCCCATCACCGAGGAGACGTTGACGATAGAGCGCCCGCCGCCGCCGCGCATGTGCTCGGCGGCCAGGCAGGACAGCGCGTACGGGGCCACGAGGTTGAGGTCGATCACTCGCGCGAAGGTGTCGAGCGAGGAGCGGAGCGCCGGGCCGTCGCCGCCCATGCCGGCGTTGTTGACCAGGCCGTCGATCCGCCCATGCCGAGCCAGCAATGTCTCGAGCAGGCGTCCCCGGTGCGACTCGTCGGTGACGTCGCACTCGACGACCTCGGCGCGGCCGTCGAGCTCCGCCCGCAGCGCCTCCAGTCTTTCCAGCCGGCGCGCAGCCAGGACGGGACGTGCGCCGCACGCCACCAGCGAGCGCGCGAGCTGCTGGCCGAGCCCCGAGCTGGCGCCTGTGACGAGGATGACGCTACCGTCGAGGCCCGCATTGGGGCCGAGACCGCCGGCGCCGCCGGCCATCGGCAGCCCGCCGGCATGGGAGTCACGCATCCCCAGGGTCAATCGATCCCATCCGGGCGCGCGCCTACCAGTCTCACCGGTCTCCCTGATTCGTTCCTCGGTAGAAGAACTGAACTCATTTCGAATAAAATAGTGCTTGCCACCTTTCCGTGCAAGTGCCGGAGCGTCGATGCCCGAGCATGAAATACCCCGGAGCACGAAAGGCCCGGAGCGTCAAATGCCCGGACCAGCGTCAAAAAAGGGGGCGGCGCCGTGTAGTGAACTGAAGTCATCTCTGGTAATCTCGGGCGTGTATGGGCGAGCTCCCCCTCTCGCGCGCCATCAGCGCAGCCCTCCGTGCCAGCCGCTGCGCGACGCGCGCCATCGTCGCCGCAAACCTCGACACCTATGAGGCGGCCACTCGGCTGATCGTCGACCTTGACCGGATGGTCGCGCGGAACGCGACCGCGCCGCCCATCGCCCTCGCGGCCGGCCGCCTGGCCGAGCTGACGCGCGACGCCGCCGCGATCCAGCTCTCGACGATGCGATGGATGCTCGACCTGTGAGCGGCGGCGCGTCCAGGACGTCGAGGCAACGCGGCCCCAACCGGCTGCACTGGGGGAGCACGGGCGACGG
>JAFAYP010000068.1 GCA_019240305.1 Solirubrobacterales bacterium | reverse complement strand
CCGGGCAACAACGGAACCTGGCCGCCCGCATAGAAGTCCCGCGCACCCAAACGCGAGAAGGAGCACAGGAATGCGCAGAGTTACGAGACTCGGGGCGACGGTCGCCGTGTTGGCGACCGGCGCGGTCGGCGGCTCGGCGGCCGTCGTCTCGGCCCACCCCGATGGTGACGGGCACCACCACCGCCGGTCGATTCAGCACGTGCTGCTGATCTCGGTCGATGGCATGCACCAGTCCGACCTCAACTGGTACATCGCCAACAATCCGGGCTCTGAGCTCGCGAAGCTCGCCTCCGGTGGCGCCGAGTTCACCAACAACCACACGGCGGTCCCATCGGACTCCGATCCCGGCGGCACCGCGATCATGACCGGCGGCGACCCGCGGGCGACCGGCGTTTACTACGACGTCGAATACAGCCACGCCGTCGACGAGGCGGGCGCCCCTTGCACGCCGGGGCAGCCGGCGACCGGCGGAGATGTCATCTACGACTCGCCGGACGACAAGCTCAATGCCGTGCCTGATCTGCTGAACAACGGCAGCGGGCAAACGTTCCCCTCCTTCGACGAGGGCGGCTCGATCTACCCGAACGGCGACGACACGAACCCGGGCGCGATCATGACCCTGAGCCCGCATCCGCAGTCCGGCCTGAACCCGGGGAGCTTCCCGGTCGACCCGAAGACCTGCCAGCCGATCGCGCCGTGGGACTACCTGAAGGTCAACACGATCTTCCAGGTCATCCAGAACGCCGGCCTGCGCACGGCCTGGTCCGACAAGCATGCGATCTACACCTCGTTCAACGGCCCCGGATCGGGTGGCAACAGCATCGACGACTTCTTCGGCCCGGAGATCGACTCCCAGGCGGTTGAGCCGAACGGCGTGCCCTATCCGACCGACACGGATTGGGCGCACGACGACGCCGCGACCAAGCAGTACGACGGCTACAAGGTGCAGGCGGTCATCAACGAGCTGAACGGCGACGACCACAGCGGTACACAAAAGGTCGGCGTGCCGGCGATCCTCGGGATGAACTTCCAGGTCGTGTCGGTCGCCGAGAAGGTCGATTCTCCCAGCACCCTGACCGAGAACCCGAACGGCACCTATACGGAGGGGCCGACCGAGCTCGCCGGTTACTACCCCGGCACAAACACGCCGCGCCCGCTGCTGGCCAGCGCGCTCGACTACGTCAACGCCCAGCTCCAGCGGATGGACGAGACGATCCAGCAGGATGGTCTGGCGTCGTCGACGGCGATCATCATCACCGCCAAGCACGGCCAGTCACCGCAGGACCCGCTGCAGCTCAAGCGGATCAAGGACGGGCCGATCATCGACGCGATCAACGCGGCGTGGACCGCGCAGACCGGTGAGAAGAACAAGCTGATCGTTGCCGGCACCGACGATGACCTCTGGCAGAGCTACCTGTCGGTCAAGACGCAGGCCGCGGCCGACTTCGTCAAGAACTACCTGTGGAACCACGACGCAACGGCCGTGCTCTACAGCAACGACGGCGTGAACCGCGGCACCGAGCAGGTCCCGCACTCCGGCCTGGCGGAGATCTACGCCGGTCATGAGGCGGCCCGCTTCTTCGGCGTGCCGTACTCGGATCCGCGCTACCCGGATGTGTTCGGTCGCGTGCAGATCGGCACGGTTTACACCGGCGGCACGAAGATCGCCGAGCACGGTGGCAACAACCCGGGTGACCGCGACGTGCCGCTGCTCGTCTACGCCCCCGGCGCCGTGCGGCCGAGTTCATCGGATCGGTGGGTCGAGACCACCCAGGTGGCTCCGACGATCCTGCGCCTGCTCGGCCTGGACCCGGATGCGCTGCAGGCCGTCCAGCAGGAGGGCACCCAGGTGCTCCCGGGCATCGACGAAGGGCGCGGCCGCTGGTAGCGAGTCAGGAGAAGCCTCACTTGGACGGGCGGGCGTGTCGAAACACGGCCCGCTCGCCCGTCATAGGGTTGAAGGCCGCAGAATCAAAGCGCGCGGCCAACAACCTCAAGGAGGCGTGATGCCGCAGTACATGCTGTTGATCTACCAGCCGGTTGAGAACCCGCTCAGCCCGGAGCAGAGGCGGGACGAGGGGCCGCGCTGGGATGAGTTCACCGAGACGCTCAAGAACGCGGGAGCGCTGGTGGCCGGCGACGCGCTCGAGCGCCCCGAGGTGGCCACCACTGTCCGGGAGCGTGACGGGCACACGCAGTTCACCGACGGCCCGTTCGCCGAGACCAAGGAGTTCCTGGCCGGCTACTACCTGGTCGGCTGTCCTGACCTCGACACGGCGCTGGAGCACGCCGCGCGCATGCCGAACGTCGGTTACGGCTCGGTCGAGGTTCGCCCGGTGTGGGATCGCAGCGGACCCCCGGCGACGAGCCGCGAGCAGATCGCGCGCGCACGCGCTTAATCCCAGCTCTGGCGAGGCTTTTGGGGCCAGGCCGGCGAACCCCCCGCGTGTCGGGTTCTGGCCCCATGGCCGTTGGCATACGGGCCGGGAGCGGCGAGGGTTCTAGTCATGACGACGACCGCGCCGGAGTGCACCGAGTCGGTCGCGGCCGTCCTGCCGCTGGGCGCCGCGATCGCATCGGTTGGTATCAGCCTCCCGGAGGCCGTCGTCGCGAACGCGGAGATCGCGCCGCGGATCGGGGTCACCGATGAGTGGATCGTGCGCCGGACGGGGATCCGGTCCCGGCGCGTGGCCGCCCCCGAGGAGCGGCTGGTCACCCATGCCAGCCATGCCGCCGCGGCCGCGCTCAAGCGTGCGGGCGAAACGCCCGAGGAGCTGGACCTCGTCCTCGTGGCCACCGCGACGCCGGACGAGGTGATGCCGAACGCCGCGCCGCAGGTAGCGCACGAGCTCGGGGCCACGCACGCCGGCGCGTTCGACATCGGTGCGGCCTGCACCGGCTTCCTCTCGGCGCTGGCCGTGGGCGCGGCGCAGATCGAGTCCGGGCGGGTGCAAAGCGCGGTGGTGATCGGCGCCGATCTGATGTCGCGGATCACCAATCCTCAGGACCGCTCGACCGCCGCGGTGTTCGCCGATGGCGCCGGCGCGGTGGTCCTGCGAGCAACCGCGCAGAACAGTCGGATCGGGCCGATCGTGCTCGGGGCCGACGGCGCGGGCGCGGAGCACATCGTGGTCCCGCGCGAGGACGGCCGCATCCAGATGCGCGGACACGAGACCTTCCGCGAGGCCGTGGCGCATCTGTCGCTGGCCACGGTCCAGGCCGTGCGCGCCGTCGGCGCCCGGCTCGAGGACATCGACCTGTTCGTCTACCACCAGGCCAACGGGCGGATCCTGAGCGCGGTGAGCGAGCGACTGGGCCTGCCGCTCGAAGCGGTCGTGGACTGCATCGGGGAGTACGGCAACACGTGTGCGGCCACGCTTCCGCTCGCGCTGGCCCATGCCGAGAGCGAAGGGCGTCTGCAGGCGGGCCACCGCGTGCTGCTTGGCGCGTTCGGCGCCGGCTTCACCTGGGGCGCCACCGTCGTCGAATGGGATCCCCCAGCCGTGGCCCCCCCCACCTCGTCGTCATGAGCGAACGCGTTCTCATCACCGGCGTCGGCGCGATCACGCCGCTGGGCAACTCGGCCCGCGAGCTGCACGACGGCTGGCTGGCCGGCCGCAGCGGCATCGCCGACGGCCTCGGCACTTGCACCGACTTCGATCCCACGGAGTTCATGACCACCAAGGAGGCGCGCCGCTCGGACCGTTTCGCCCAGCTGGCCGTCGCGGCCGGTGCCCAGGCGCTCGCCGACGCCGGATGGGACAACGACGAGCCTCCCGCCGACCCGGCCGAGGTCGGATGCGTGATCGGATCGGGCATCGGCGGCATGGACACGTTCGAGACCCAGTGCAACGTGCTGCGCGACCGCGGCCCCGAGCGGGTCTCGCCGCTGGCCATCCCGCTAATCATGGGGAACGCCGCGGCCGGGCTGGTCGCGATGCGCCACGGTCTGCGCGGCCCCGTGTTCGGCGTGATGTCCGCCTGCGCTTCCGGCACCCACGCCATCGGCGAGGCGGCGCGGATGATCAGATGTGGAGAGGCACAGGCCGTCGTCACGGGCGGAGCGGAGGCCACCCTCACTCCGCTCGCGAAGGCAGCGTTTGGCGCCATGGACGCGACCTCGCCGACCGGCATCTCGCGCCCGTTCGACGCCCGCCGCGACGGGTTCGTGATGGGCGAGGGCGCGGGCGTGCTGGTGCTCGAGTCCGAGCGGCTCGCGACCGAGCGCGGGGCCCGCGTGCTCGGCGAGGTGCTCGGCTACGCCTCGACCGCCGACGCCCATCACCTGACCGCTCCCGAGCCCACCGGCCGGCCGGCGGCGACCGCGATC
>JAFAYP010000052.1 GCA_019240305.1 Solirubrobacterales bacterium | reverse complement strand
CTGGCCCAGGCCGTCCTGCACATCATCCTCAGCCATCACGGGTCCCTTCAGCACGGCAGCCCGGTCGTCCCGTGCACCCGCGAGGCCACGCTCGTGCACATGATCGACAACCTGGGCGGGCGACTCGGGAGCTTCGATCGGCTCGAGAAGGAGCTGCCGGCCGGCGAGCAGTGGTCGGCCTACGACAAGGTGCTGGGCGGCGGGGCCTATTTCGCTTCGCCCGCCGACGTGGACCGCGCAGCCGCCTGATTCAGGCTGCACTCGGCGCGCAACGACTCAGCGGCAAAAAACCGCAAATAGCGTTTCTAATGGGGGTCCCACCCTGCCCCCGGAGCCGCGTCGGCAGCCGCCCAACTACAGTTGGAGGGGGCATGGCCAAGGACACCGAGAAGCTGATCCGACAGCTGTCGCTGATCTCCTATCTCATGGCGGAACGGCGTCCGGTCACCGCCCAGGAGATCCGGCGCGACGTCGAGGGCTACAGCGCCATGAACGAGGACGCGTTCGCTCGCCGCTTCTACGCCGACCGCTCCGAGCTCGAGGCGCTGCGGATCTTCCTGTCGGTCGAGAAGCCCGTCGACGGCCTGGTCGAGCAAGAAACCTACTCGCTGGCGCCCGAGAACTTCCACCTGCCGGCGATCGAGTTCAGCGACCAGGAACTGGCCGCGCTGCACACCGCGCTCCAGCTGCTCGACGGGGAGTTCGCCTACGCCGAGCCGTTGCGCCTGGCGCTCCAGCAGATCTCCTGGGGCCGGCCCAGCCCGCTGTCCTCGCCCGAGCAGCACACGGTTGCGCTCGGCATCACCGGCTCGGCCGGGGGCCACGAGCTCTCCCAACGCCTGGCCAAGGTCGAGACCGCGATCTTCCGCCGCAAGACGATCGTGTTCGACTACTACACGATGGAGCGTGGCGAGGTGGGCAGCCGCCGGGTCGATCCCTACCAGCTGCTGTTCCAGGGTGGGCAGTTCTACCTGGTCGGTCACTCGCACGAGCGCAAGGCGATCCGCGTGTTCCGCCTGTCCCGGATCCGCGGCAAGGTCGGCTACGCCACCAAGGCCGAGCACGACTTCCAGCGCCCGGCCGGCTTCGACCCGAGGGCCTACGCCAACCGGATCGACTGGCAATTCGGGGATCCGGATCCCGCCCGCCCCGGCGAGGTGTGGATCGGGCGGCGGATCGCCTGGCAGATCGAGCGCCACTTCGGACGCTACGGTGAGATGCGCCCCGGCGGCGAGGAGGACGGCGACCGGCTGTTCCTGACTCCCTACGCCAACGCCCGGCAGCTGATCGCCTGGGTGCTTGGCCTGGGTGAGCACGCCAGGGTCGTCGGGCCCCCCGAGCTGGCCGACGAGCTGCGCGAGCGGGTCGATCTGCTCGTCGAGCGCCACGCCGGCGAGCCGCTCCTCGCGCCGGAGGCCACTCCGGCCGCCGGCCCTGACGCGGACGGCGCCGGCGCCGTCGCCGAGGGGAATGGGCATCACCCCGACGGCGCGATCCGGCCTGAGCGCTTCGCTCGGCTGGTCACGCTTGCGACCATCCTGATCGAGGCCGGCCGCGCCGGGCGCACCGTCGAGGCCCGCGAGATCGGCCAGCGGCTCAAGGTCTCAGAGCAGGAGCTGCGCGAGGACATCTCGGTCCTCAACCTGGTCAACTTCGGTGCCGGCACCTATGTGCTCTATGCCGAGCTCACACCCGACGGCACGATCGAGGTCGAGCCCGAGCCATACGGCGACTCGTTCGCCCGCCCGGCACGGCTGCTGCCGGTCGAGGCCAAGGCCTTGGTCGCCGCCATCGACCTGATCGGCGAGCACATCCCCGAGGGCTCACTCACTTCGGTGCGCGAGAAGGTGGTGGGTGCACTGGGCGAGGACCCGGTCCACGAGGGGCTTCAGATCGCCGCCCCCGGTGGCGACGACGCTGAGATCGCCGCGGTCGTCTCGAGCGCCATCGCCCAGCGGCGACTGCTTTCGTTCGAGTACTACAAGGAGAACGAGGACGAGTTCTCGACCCGCACGGTCGAGCCCTACGCGCTGATCAACGGCCGCGAGGGCTGGTACGTGGCGACGTTCGATCCCTCGCGGGAGGACGTGCGCCACTTCCGGCTCGATCGCTTCAAGTCGGCCACCGTGAACGACGAGTCCTTCGAGCCGCGCCCCGACGTCGATCCCGCCGCCGACGTGGACGGGTGGCTCCGCACCGGTGAGGTGCCGGCCTCGCGCCGCGCCCGGGTGTGGATCTCGCCCGAGCGGGCGCGCTGGGCGCGGGAGGAGCGCACGGTGACCGCCGAGCTCGCGGACGGCGCGGTGATCGTCGAGCGCGGGTTCGCCTCGATGCGCTACCTGGTGCGCGACGTGCTCAAAGAGGCGGGCGATGCCGTCGTGCTCGAGCCCGATGACGCTCGGGCCGCCGTGCGCGAGGCAGCCGAGGCGATTCGCTCGGCCGCTGCCGCGGTCACCGCAAGCTAAGAAGCGCCCGAACCACTAGTCTGCGCGCCGATGCAGTCCCTGAAGGGCCTGATCCTCTCCGGCGGCAAGGGCACGCGCCTGCGCCCGATCACCCACACCAGCGCCAAGCAGCTGGTGCCGGTGGCCAACAAGCCAGTGCTGTTCTACGCCATCGAGGCGATGGCGGGCGCCGGGATCGACCACGTGGGGATCATCATCGCGCCCGAGACGGGCGCAGAGATCCGCCAAGCGGCAGGCGACGGCTCGCGCTTCGGGGTGAAGCTCACCTACATCCTGCAGGACGAGCCGGCCGGTCTGGCCCATGCCGTACTGACCGCCGAGCCGTTCCTGGGCGACTCCCCGTTCGTCATGTACCTCGGCGACAACCTGCTTCAGGGCGGAATCGAGGATCTGGTCGCCGCCTTCCGCGATGACCGGCCCGATGCGCTGATTCTGCTCACCCCGGTGCCCGATCCCGAGTCCTACGGCGTGGCCGAGCTGTCCGACGGCGCGGTCGTGCGGCTGGTCGAGAAGCCACGCGAGCCGAAGACCAACCTGGCCCTGGTGGGGGTCTACATGTTCACCGCGACCGTGCACGACGCGGCCAAGTCGATCGAGCCCTCCGCGCGCGGCGAGCTCGAGATCACCGACGCCATCCAGCGCCTGGTCGACGAGGGCAAGCGAGTCGAGCCGCACATCGTCAAGGGCTGGTGGAAGGACACCGGCCGCCTCGACGACATGCTCGAGGCCAACCGCTTGGTGCTCGACACCATCCAGACCCGCATCCAGGGCGAGCTGATCGACTCCCAACTCGACGGGCGGGTGATCGTCGAGGCCGGCGCCCGGCTCGAGCGCTCCTCGGTCCGCGGCCCGGCCATCATCGGCGCCGGCGCCCGGCTGAGTG
>JAFAYP010000011.1 GCA_019240305.1 Solirubrobacterales bacterium | reverse complement strand
GGCGTGCAGATCCTGTTCGGCTTCCTGCTGACGATCGCCTTCCAGCCCAAGTTCGCGAAGCTCAGTAGCTTCCAGAAGGGCGTCTACCTCGGCACGCTGGTCGCCGCCGCGACCACCCTGATCATGCTGACCGCTCCCAGCTCCTGGCACCGGATCCTGTTCCGGCAGGGCGACAAGGAGCACCTGGTGAAGATCGCCAACCGCTTCACGGTGCTCGGCCTGGCCGCGATGGGCCTCACGATGGTCGGGGTGGTCATGCTGCTGAGCGACATCGCCTTCCCGAGGTGGCTCACGGTGCTGATCACCGCAGTCGCCGTGCTCGCCTGCTCGGTGCTCTGGTACGCGCTGCCGCTGGCCCGCCGTCGGGCGCTACGCGGCAACGCGTCGCTGGCGGATTCGCACCGCCTCGATCCGGTTCTGCCGGACCGATTCGACCCGAATCGAAAAGCCGTTCGCTGAGACCGTGTCGCCGCGCTTGGGCAACCGCCCCAGCTCGGCGAACACGAACCCGCCAACCGAGTTGTAGGCGTCGGTGTCGACCGGGAGCTCGAGGCCGTAGTCCTCGAGGTCGGCCACGGCCACGTGCCCGCGCACGAACCAGTCGCCGTTGGCCAGGCGCCGAACCGCGCCGCCGGCCGGATCGGTCTCGTCGGAGATCTCGCCGACGACCTCCTCGATGATGTCCTCGATCGTGACGATCCCCGCCGTGCGGCCGTACTCGTCGATCACGATCGCCAGCTCGGTCCGCTCGCGCTGGAGATCGGCCAGCAGGTCGTCCAGCGGCTTGGTCTCCGGAATGATCGGTGCCTCGCGGACCAGCGGGTCGAACGTCGCCTCCATCCCGTCGTTCAGCATCTTCTTGACCAGCTGGTTGACGTGGACGATGCCCTTGACCCGGTCCTGGTTCTCGTCCTCGGTCACGACCAGCCGCGAGTGACCGGTGGACACGCAGCGCTTGAGCGCGGCCTCCACCGTCTCGGACAGATCGACCGTGACCACGGCCGGGATCGGCGTCATGACCTGCCGGGCCTCCTGCTCGTGCAGGTGAAAGACGCCGGTCAGCATGTTCGCCTCGCCCACGTCGATCTGCCCGCCCGAGGAGGACTGCGCGATCAGCCGCTTGAGCTCGTCAGGAGTGCCGCCCTCGGGCTCGGCGTCCGGATCGGTCCCGAGCATGCGCAGGATCGAGTTCGAGGCGGAGTTCAGCACCAGGATGAAGGGGTTGAACAGCCACCGGAAGAACTGCATCGGCGGCGCGATCCGGCGCGCCAGCCCCTCGGCGTGTTGGATCGTGTACAGCTTGGGGACGATCTCGCCGATGATGCTCTGCGCGACCGTGATCAGCAGATAGGCGATCACCACCGACACGGCCACCGCCGCGGTGTGCCCGATCGGGCTGCCCAGCACCGGCTCGAACACGTGCGCGATGGCCGGCTCGCCCAGGGCACCGATGCCGATCGAGGCCATCGTGATCCCGACCTGGCAGGCCGAGATGTAGTCGCCGATCTCCTCGATCTGCTTCAGCGCCAGGCTCGCGCCTCGGGCGCCCGCCTCGGACAGCGCTTCCAGCCGGGCCCGTCGCGAGCGCACGAGCGCGTACTCGGCGATCACGAAGAACGCGTTGACCAGGACCAGCAGGGCGGTCAGGATGATGAACAGCGCCTTCACAGGCTGAGTGCTACCCGCGACGCCCGCGCTGGGGCGGCCCCGCACTCCGTCCTCGGTGGAGAGCTCCTCGCCTGTGAGCTGCTACTTCGGGATGGGTCGTCGTCGTTCATGCAGCGACCTGCGGAACGGTAGCAGCCGCCCCGGCACCGATGGCCAGGGCGGCTGCACCGTCGCCCCCTAACGGCAGACCGTGTAGCGAGGCGGCGAGGCTGCCTCGCCCAGCGCCCTGGCGTCCGCGATCAGGCGGGTGGCCTGCTCGATCAGGTTCAGCGCCTGCCAGCCCGAAACCGGGGCCTGGCCCGTCTCTGCGGCTCCGAGCACCGACTGGATCTGCGCCACCAGCGCGCTGCGCTCGCCCTCGCACGCCTGTAGCTGCGACGTCGTGCCCGTGTAGGCGGCGTCCCCTGCCGTGTCGCTGGCGAGCGCGGTCGTGTCGGCACCGAGGGTCTGGAGGCCGAACTGACCGAACGGCGCGTCGAGCTGCTTGTAGGCCGCGGCCAGAGCGTCGTAGCCTCGCTCGTTGACACGGATGGTCCAGGGCAGCGCGCTGGTCTGTCCGTGGCGCCACCGGTGCCCTCCGCCCTCCGTCGAGCCGATGATCGGGGCGATCGCGGTGCCGTCCCAGCTGTAGTCGTCGCGTAGCCCGAGGATCGTCATCAGCGTCGGACGGGCGTCGGTGTGATCGGTCCAGATCCCCGAGGTCTCACCGAGGTGCTTGATTCCCGGCCCGGCCCAGCCCTGCCACGTGGTGGCGATCTCGGGCTGAATGTCCCCGTGGTTCCACGCGTACCCGTTGTTCTGTACCGGGCAGCCCGGCGCCGAGGTGTTGCCGGTGCACGAGCTCTCGAAGTAGAACGACGGATCGCCGAACAGCGTGAACGTCGGCTCGCGGTTTGGGTCGGCGTTCACCATGTGGAGGATCGTCTCCTCGTATTCGTCGGCCATGTTGACCGTGACCGGGACGTTGTGGCCGACGATCGGATTGAACTCCTGCGCGCTGCTGATGTTGCGCTCGAGGGTCCGGACTGTGGAGTCGGCCGGCCCCGGGCGCGGCCCACTCGGGCTCGACTGGTTCGGGACGATGATCGCCGGGGCGTCGTCGAAGTCGAACCCGAAGCTCGTCGTGTTCCCGTCCAGGCTCTTGAGCAGACCCGGCAGGCTCGAGTCCACCTCGCCGACGTTGCGAGTGCCGTTGGCGCCGGTGTACTGGCACGGCGTGGTGACGCCGTCGCAGCTCGGGTTCAGCGGCCCGCTGCCGTCGTAGTGATCGCCCTCGTCGACCGTGACCAGGAACAGCGTGTTGCGCTTGTTGATGTGGTCGTGCGCCAGGCGGCGGAAGAACGCTGAGAAGGCCGCGTTGTACTCGCGGATCTGCGCCTCGTATCCGGCCTCACCAGGCCCGAAGGCATTGAAGTGGTTGACGCCGTATTGGTCGTCGTGGACATCGGAGAGGTAGGTGTAGGTGACCGGGACCCCGGCCTCCTGCATCGCCGCCGTGTACCCGAGCGCGTTGTTGGCCTCCATCCCGTCGAATCCGGGGAACCCGGCCTGGCTGTCTCCGTCGAGGATCTGACTCGTCGAGGTAACACCGGGCTCGTAGCTCTGCGGCGGCTGCCCCGCAGGCGTCCCGGCCGGAAGGTTGTGGACCGAGACGCTGCGCGGGCCGCTATCGGTGGCGTTGGGCGCGAATACGTCGTAGACGGGCGGCGCCTGCCAGTTGCCGGCCGGCGGCGGCGTGTCGCCCGACGGCGTGTAGTTGGCTCCGAGCGGCTGGTCTGGCTGTCCGGTCAGCAGCGGGTCGACGTTCAGAGCGCCGAACAGGGCGTTGTAGCCGCTGTAGCCACCCGGTTCGTCGGGCAGCGCGTCGGGCGCACCACCGTTCGCAGTCGAGCACCGGCCGCCGGGTGCGCTGTCGGCCTTGGAGCAGTGGATTGCCAGTCCCTCGAAGTCGGTCGTGCCGATGTCCGACCCGGCCTGGAATTTCTGGTCGTATGCGGTGTTGTACGACCAGTTGCCGAACTGGAACTGCGGTGAGGTCGAGCCGTACACGTTGGCCACGTCGCTGGTGTCGTTCTCGAACTCCATGTCCGCCGAGCCGATGCCCGCGAAGTCGCAGCCGGCGCGGGTGAACCCGACCCATGGCGCGGGGGTGTTGACCCCGGGCGCGCTGCCGTTGTTCGCGTGGATCAACGTGTAGAACGGGTCGGAGCTGCTCGTCGTGTCGGTCCAGTAGGTGAACAGCGAGTGGGTGCTGGTGCCGGACTTGGCGCTCGGGTTCAGGTACGCGAACGTGTTGGCGACGCCGCCACCGAACTGGTCGGGGTAGAGCCCGGTCTCGGTGCTGAGGATCCCATCCGCGGTGTGCGAGATCAGCACCGTGTGGTCGTTGGCCAGCAGCGTGCCGTTGTCCTTGATGAAGTCATCGAGCGCCGACATCTGCTCGATGTCCGAGGGCACGTTTGGGTTGTCCCGCCTGAGGTGGACGTTGTCGAACTGCAAGATGATCACGTGCTTGATCTGGCCGTTCGGACCGAGCGAGCACCCTGTTGAGGCTGCCCCGCTGCCAGTCGACGCCGTCGCGGTGCCGGCCGACAGGGCCGTGAGCGCACCTACACCGGCGAGCACCAGCGCGGCCGTCCAAGCGTGTGTGACCCTCCGGACTAGTCCTCCCCTCGCATTCACCCCAGGCTCCTTTCGCGTGCCATTTGACCGCGAGAAGGTATGGCGGGGCGACCCGCCGGACGTGTCCGGCTCGTTGACGGCTCGTAGTCAGGTGGTGAACGAGCCCATGCGAGCTCGTCGGCCTCGCTCGGCGTTGGCTGTCAGCCGGGTCGTTGCGCCGTATCTATGCTCATGGTCGTGCGCATCGTGAGCCTGATCCCATCCGCCACCGAGATGCTGTTCGCGCTGGGTCTCGGGTCCGACGTGATCGCCGTGACCCATGAGTGCGACTACCCGCCGGCGGCCGAGGAGCTGCCCAAGATCACCCGCGACGTTCTGCCCAGCGGGCTCAGCGCGCGCGAGATCGACGCCGCGGTCAAGGAGCGGACGCTGGCCGGCGAGTCGATCTACGAGCTCGACCACGAACTGCTGCACGACCTGCGCCCCGACCTGATCGTCACCCAGGAGCTCTGCGCGGTGTGCGCAGTGTCCTACGACGAGGTCCGTGCCCTGGCCGAGGAGATCGAGACCCGCCCGCGGGTGGTCTCGCTCGATCCCCACACGGTCGGCGAGGTCCTGGGCGACCTCCGCACCCTGGCCCAGCTCACCGACCGCAAGGACGAGGCCGTGGACCTCCTGCGCGACGCCTCGGCCCGGATCGATCGAGTCCGCGTCGCCGTGCGCGGCGCGCGGCGACCACGGGTGGCCGCGCTCGAATGGCTCGACCCGCCGTTCGCCGCCGGTCACTGGACCCCGCAGCTGATCGCGTACGCCGGCGGCGAGGACGTGCTCGGGTTCGCCGGCGAGAAGTCCGAGGAGACGAGCTGGCCGGCGGTCGCGGCCGCCCAGCCCGACATCGTGATCGTGATGCCCTGTGGCTTCGACGCCGAGATCGCCCATCGCGAGGCCGAGATGCACCGCGAGGAGCTGAGCCGCGTCGGCGCCGGCGAGGTCGTGGCAGTCGACGCCGCCGCGTACTTCTCGCGGCCGGGACCCCGGATCATCGCGGGGCTCGAGCTGCTAGCCCACCTGCTGCACCCCGAGCTGTTTCCCGATCCGCCCGAGGCCGGTCGGGCGTTTTCGGTCGAGCTGTAGTCGGCGGGCCGGGCCCGCCCCGGGTCAGATCGTCAGGCCGTTGGGCGTCAGCCCGGTGCTACCGGCCACGGCCAAAGCCCCGATCACGCTGGCCACCGCGATCACCAGGCAGCCGACCATGGCCAGCCCCGGCCGGCGCCGCCGCTCGCCCAACTCGATCACCAGCCAGCCGGCGATCAGTCCGCCGACCAGACCGCCCAGGTGCGCTCCGATCGAGATCCCCCGCACGCTGAGCGAGAACACCAGGTTGACCACCAGCACGAACCCGAGCCCGCTCTGCCAGAACGGGATGCCCCGGTAGCGCGCGACCACGATCAGCGCGCCGAAGATGCCGAAGATCGCCCCGGAGGCACCAATCGAGGGGTAGCCGGGCTGGAACAGCAGCGCCCCGAACGAGCCGGCCAGCAGCGAGGTCATGTAGACCACGACGAAGTTGCGGCTGCCGATCGCGGGCTCGAGCGCCGAGCCCACGAAGTACAGGGAGAACATGTTGATCGCGATGTGCAGGAACCCGTCGTGCAGGAACGCGCTGGTGAGCAGCCGCCAGTATTCGTGGTTCTGGGTAATGGCCGGGCCCAGCAGGTAGCCGTGGTTCCAGATCGTCCCGCCGCCTCCGCCGCCTACGCCGCCCAGCGGCGCGCCCGTCGCGGTCTCGGCCAGGAACACGATCACGTTGATCACTATCAGCG
>JAFAYP010000481.1 GCA_019240305.1 Solirubrobacterales bacterium | reverse complement strand
AAGCCCAGGCGATCGCGGACGCCGACGTGCTGGTGCTGGCCTCCGAGGGGCTGCGTCCGGTGCCCGGCACGCTGGTGCGCGCGCTGGCCGCCGGCGTCGTGCCCGTAGCCTCGCGGCTGGCTGCCTACGAGGAGCTGCTCGGGCAGGGCGAGTACGGGTTCGAATTCGAGCCGGGCGACGTGCAGACCCTGGCCAGCCACCTCGGCCGGGTCATCGCCGAGCCGGAGCTGCGGATGCAGGCGCGCAACCAGGCCGAGCAGCTGCGCCCCCGCTTCGCGTGGTCGCGCGTGGCCGACGAGCTCGAGCAGGTGTACCAGGGGCTGGTCGCCCGCCGGCACGACACCCGGGCAAACGGCGCACTGCGCCCGCGCCTGAGCCGCCGGCGCCTGATCGACGTCGATCTCCACATGCACACCGACCATTCCTACGACTGCGCCACCCCCGTCGAGGTGCTGCTGGCCGAAGCGCGGGCACGCGGACTCGGCGCGATCGCGGTCACCGACCACAACGAGATCTCGGGCGCCCACGCGGCGCGCGCCCAGGCCGAGGGAATCGCGGTGATCGTCGGCGAGGAGGTCAAGACGGCCGAGCAGGGCGAGGTCATCGGGCTGTTCATCGAGGAGAAGATCCCCCGGGGAATGACCCTGCAGGAGACGATCGCCGATATCAAGCGCCAGGGCGGGCTGGTTTATGTACCCCATCCGTTCGACCGCATGCACTCGGTGCCCGACTACGAGCACCTGCTCGACGTGCTCGACGATGTGGATGCGATCGAGGTGTTCAACCCGCGCGTGGCGATCACCGAGTTCAACGACGAGGCGGCCCGGTTTGCGGCCAAGTACCGGATCCCGGCCGGGGCCGGCTCGGATGCCCATGTGCCGCAGGGGCTCGGCTCGGTCCGCATCCGCATGCGCGAGTTCGACGGGCCGGAGGAGTTTCTCGAGTCGCTGCGCGACGCCGACATCATCCGCAACCCGGCCAGCTTGCTGTACGTGCAGGCGCTCAAGTTCCTGCAGACCAAGGCGCTTCCGGAGGCCGCCCGCCGAGCCTCGCGCGAGCGCCGGGTGCGCCGCGCGATGGGGCGCGACCGGCGCCAGGCGGCGCCGCCCTCGGGCCGCAACTCCTGATGCACCCGCAAGGACAAGCTCGCGGGCCGTCCAATCGGACAGCGATGCCGGCAACCGACGACGAGATCCGGGAGAAGTACCTCGAGCGGGCGATCCGCGAGCTGAACGCGTTCTCGCGCGAGGTTCAGTCCTGCACCCACTGTCCCCGCGGTGCGCTGATGCCGGTGCTCGGCTCCGGTCATCCCCAGGCCGAGATCTTCCTGATCAAGCACTGCGCCCGGCCCTCGGAGGTCGAGGAAGGCGTGGCTTTCTACGGCCGGGCCGGCAACGCGCTGATGAAGTCGCTCAAACGGCTCTCGATCGACCCGCTGGCCGTTTACGGCACGCTGTGCGTCAAGTGCCCGGTGGCCGATCCGGTGATGGCCGATCCCGGCTGCGTGGGCCGCCTGGTCGAGGAGATCGCGATCGTCTCGCCCAAGATCGTGGTGGTCATGGGCCCCGAGGCGCTGTCTGTGGTCAACGAGCTGGACCTCCCGCTCCGGCGTGAGCTCCGCGCGACTCCCGGCGAGCTGCAACGCCTCACCCCCAGCATCGAGGCCCTGTACGTGCCGAACATCGACGACTCGCTGGACGAGGAAGAGACCAAGCGGTCGTTCTGGGCCGCTTTCCGGGTGCTCGGCCAGTGGTGGGCCGAGCACCCCCCGTACTAGGCCCGGGTCTCGGTCCCCGTCGGTCCCACCCGTCGGCGCGGCGGTTAGACTCGGCCCCCATGGACCTTGAGGAGAAGTCGCTCGAACAGATCGGCGACCGTTGCGAGGAGTGCGGCGCGAAGCTGACCAAGGCGGAGATCGAGGCGGCGCTCGAGTCGGGCGGGCCGGCCCTGTGCACGGTCCACGCCGACGAGGTCGTGCCGGTCGCCGACGAGGACGACGAGTTCGAGGAATAGC
>JAFAYP010000375.1 GCA_019240305.1 Solirubrobacterales bacterium | reverse complement strand
CCTGCGGAAAGACGACTGGGACGCTGATGGAGTCCCATCCTGAGCGACCCGGTCTGTTCCAGATCCTCATGGGTGAGACGAACGAGACCCACCGGATCATGGTCACGATCGCCCTGTGCGTGATCGTGTCGCTGATCATCGTCGCCACCGAAGCCGTCTTCCGCTAGCCGCCCCCCGGCACGTAACCTTCCGCTCGCGTCCGGCCGCGCCGGAGCGCCCACGGCAGCGACAACCAGCGACAACGGCAGAGGAGCGACATGCGAGTTGATTGGTACGGCCAAGCCGCCTTTCACCTGACCGGACGCGAGGGATCGGTGTTCATCGACCCACTCGGTGATATCTCGGGCCTGTCCTCGCGGGGGATCCAGTTCGACTACCCCGCGATCGCCGGCGTCGACGCCAACCTGCTGCTGGTCACGCACGAGCACGCCGACCACAACGGGGTGGAGGCGATCGGCGGCGATCCAACCGTGCTGCGCTCAACCGCGGGCCGGCTGGAGTCACCCTTCGGAGAGGTGGTGGCGATCGCTTCCGAGCACGATGAGGCGGCCGGCACCGAGCGCGGTCCCAACACGATCTTCGTGTTCGGCTTCGACGGGCTGCGGATCGCGCATTTCGGCGACTTCGGCCAGCGCGCGCTGCGCGATGAGCAGGCGAACGCGGTCGGGACGGTCGACCTGATGTTCCTGCCGGTCGGCGGCGGGCCGACGATCGGCGCCGAGCAGGCGGCGGCCATCGTGGAGCTTCTGCACCCGCGCTGGGTCGTGCCGATGCACTACCGCACGCCGCGCATCGGCTTCCTGGAGCCGGCCGACGCCTTCCTCGAGCGCATGCCGCACGTGCAGCGGCTCGAGGAAACCGGCTTCGACACCAACTCGATCGCCGGCGATGAGCCGCTGGTCGTCGTGCCCTCGGCTCCCTGAGCTGAGTCTGTTTATTGCGTCGCCGAGTGGGCCAGCGCCTCGCGGGCCACACGCTGCAGGTCGCGCAGATAGTCGAGATGTGCCGCCCACGCCGGATCTGCGTCTAACTCACGCGCCATCCGCATCGTGTCGAGGTGAGCGTCCAGCAGCTCGTAGACGAGCTGGGTGACGTACCCCCCGGCGATGACCGCACTCTTGTTTGCGTCCAGCACCGTTCCGATCCTCCTTGTCACAGGATGAACGGGCGGCCGGACGTCACGTTTGCGCGTGAGTCCGAATTTCGAACGATTGTGCGCTGAGCGGCGATTTTCGTCAGGAGGCCGAATCATCCCGCCGCCGCCCCGATTCCTCCTCGAGCGTCGCCACACCGGCCGCCAGCCGCCACGTTCGTCCCCGCACCTTCTCCTTCTCCTCCGGCCACTCCCCGTGCTCGTCGAAGTACACCCGCGCTCGCTCCTCCTCCTCGCGCTCGCGGTCGCCGCTGACCCCGAGGCGGTAGAGGAAGTTGATCAGCAGCACGGACAGGCCGCCGCCGGCGGCCATGGCAAACCCGTCCACGCCGAGGCCGGACGGATCGATGATCAGCATCACGATGCCGGCGAGGACCATCATCGCGCCGATGCCGTAGCGAAGGATCGCCAGCCCGATCGACCGGCTCGGTACCTGCTCCGTGTCGGTCGGCTGTCTCATAAGGGTCCGTAGGACCCTAAGCTGCTGCTGTGAGCCCTGACGACGACGACGATGATTGGGTCGGTACCCCGCCCGAGGGCCGCTACACCCGCGATCGGGCCAAACCCGAATTCTGGTGGCGCCAGCGTCCGCTGAGCGTGGCCGCGGCCGGCCTGGTCGTCGTGGTGATCGTGGTCATCCTGATCGCCGTGCTCCACTAGCCCATCAGCGCAGATCGCGGACGGCGCGCTCGGCCGCGTCCAGCTGCGCCTCGGCCTCGGACTGCTCGCGCTCAGCGCTCGCGAGCACCTCCTCCGCGTCCTCGAGGGCGGCGGCCGCCCGGTCAAGTCGCTCGCGCGCGGTGCCGGCGGCCCTGATTGCTCGCTCGACTCGCCGGCGGGCCTCGCGCTCGGCGGCGCGGGCCTCGGTGCGCGCCCTGGCTCGCTCCTCGGTCACCGCCCGCTCCTCAGCCGTCGTCCGCTCCGCGGCAGCCTCCTGCTTCGGCGCCGCCGCCGGCTTGCGTCGCGCGCCCGTGCGGGCGGGAACCGCACCGCTGGCCACGCCAAGCCCGATGTGGCGAAGCTCGCGCGCCAGGCGGCCGCCGCGGACCTGCTCGCGGGCGTCGTCGTCGAGCGCCGCCGCGTTTAGCGTTTCGTTCACCCGCTCGATGATCGTCGGGCCGAGCTCGTGCCCCTGCGAGGTGAGCAGTCCGCGTGCGGTCTTCGTCAGGGCCTCGACGGTCGCGCGCTCTCGCGCGACGGCCTGGCGCAACGACTCGGCATCGCCCTGGCCGGCGAGCACGTCGTCGTGAGCGGCCCGAAGCGCGTCGCCGGCCTCGAACAGCTCCTCGACCGCCTTGCCCTGGGTCCGGACGAGCTGATTGACCGCCCATGCGGCCACGGACGGCTTGCGCAGCGCGGCCACCTCGGCCGCCTCCTCGCGCCGACCGGCGCTGCGCAGATCGCGGGCCAGCGCGGTGCGTTCGGGCACGAAGCGCTCGAGCGGCAGCCCGTAGAGATCGTCTGGGTCAGGCATACAGCTCGGGCCGACGATCGGCGAATACGTCGTTGCGTTCGCTGGTTCGCTTCTCACGGGCGTGCGCGAGGTCGCAGGCCGCGGTGATCGTGACGGGCTCCTCAGCGCACACGGGCCCCGCGAGCGGAAAACCGTCCGGGCCGACGATCGCGGTGCCCGCCACCCAGTCGACGCCGCGCTCTGAACCACACCGGTCGCAGACGGCGACGAACACACGGTTGCTCGAAGCGCCTGCCTGCACGCGCACCACCTCGGCCGGCCGCTCGGTGTCAGGGCGCGGCTCGCGCGGCCAATTGGTCGGGGCGCACAGGAGCTCCACGCCGGCCAGGGCGGTCAGCCGCACCCACTCGGGGAACTCGAGGTCGTAACAGATCATCGTCCCGATCCGGCCATGTGCGGTCTCGACCACCGGCGGACGCTCGTTTCCCGGCTCGAAGAACAGCGACTCACGGTCCCACAGGTGAACCTTGCGGTACACCGCACGCACGCCGGTCGGATCGACGATCACCGACGTGTTGCGCAGAACCGCACCGTCGTCCTCGCACACGCCACCGACGATCACCAGCTCGTGCTCGCGGGCGAGTGTCGCCCATTCGCCCACGGTCGGTCCGTCGATCGGCTCGGCGCATGCCCGCGCCTCGGCCATGTCGGCGAACACGTAGCCGCTGTCGGCCAACTCGGGCAGCACGACGATCCGCGCGCCGCCCTGCGCCGCGTCGATGATCGCCGCCCGAGCCCGCGCGCGGTTGCCCTCAAGCTCACCGACCACCGGCGCCAGCTGGCAGCAGGCGACCGCGACCTCGCTCACCGCCGCGTCACCGCCAGCAGCGCCAGCAGATCGAAGGCCACGGCGGCCGCGTTCAGCGCGGTGATCTGGGTGGGCGAGACGTAGGCAGGCGCGACCTCGACCACATCAAAGCCGGTGAAGGCAATACCGGCCAGCGCGCGCAGGAAGGCCAACGCCTCTCGCGGGTGAAGGCCGGCTACCTCGGGCGTGCCGGTGCCGGGCGCCGAGGCCGGATCGAGCACGTCGATGTCGAACGACAGGTAGACCGGCCCGTCTCCTCGGAGCCGTTCCCGCACCCGCGCGCCGTACTCCTCAGGGGTGAGCGTGATCAGCTCCGGTCCCGGGATCACCTCGAAGCCGAGCTCGCGCGGAACCTCGAGGTCGGCCGGCTCGTACAGCGGCCCGCGCATGCCGGCCAGCAGCGAGCGTCCGGGATCGAGCAGTCCCTCCTCGACCGCGCGACGGAACGGCGTGCCGTGGAAATAACGCTCACCGTAGTACTGATCCCAGGTGTCGGCGTGGGCGTCGAGCAGCACGAGCGCCACGGGACCGTGCACGGCCGCCTGCGCGCGCAACTCGCCGAGCACGATCGAGTGATCACCGCCCAGCACGAGCGGCACGATCCCGGCCCTGAGCACCGGCTCGAGCGCCCCGGCGATCTGCTCGGTGCTGCGCAGCGCATTGCCCGGGGTGACCGCCAGATCGCCGCCGTCGACCACCGACAGCGTGCCGAACACATCGACGTCGAGCACGGGGTGATAGGGACGCAGCAGGGTCGAGCCGGCCCGGATCGCCTCGGGTCCGAACCGAGCGCCGCTCCGAAAGCTGGTCGCGGTATCGAACGGCACGCCGATCACCGCAGCGTCGACGCCGTCGTGCGGGATGGGGACGTGGGGCAGCCGGGCAAAGGTGCGAATGCCCGTGTAGCGGGGCGCAAGCGTCGCATCGGGCGGCTGGAAGGGTGGCCGATCGGTGCTCATCCCCCTATACCGTATGCGCATGAGACGTTGGCGGAGGGTCTCGTTGCTCTGGCGGGTGTTCGCGGCCAACGTCGTCGTGTGCGTGGTGGCGACCGCGCTGCTGGCCTGGACTCCCGCCACCGTGCACCGGGTGGCCACCCCGCGGGAGCTCGTCGTGCTGGCCATCGGCCTGGTCGGGTTGCTGGCGGTGGACCTGCTCCTCCTGCGCCGTGTCTTCGGCCCCCTGCAGCGGCTCGCCGCGTTGATGGCCAGGGTGGACCCGCTCCAGCCGGGGCGGCGCGCGGCTCCCTCTGGCCAGGCGGGACGGGAGGTCGTCGCCCTGGCCGAGGCGCTCAACTCCATGCTCGACCGCCTCGAGCACGAGCGGCGAGCGAGCGGTCGCCGCGCCCTGGAGGCCCAGGAAGCGGAGCGCTCGCGGATCGCCCGCGAGCTGCACGACGAGATCGGCCAGACGCTGACCGCCGTCGCCCTGCGGGCCGAGCGGGCGGCTGACGCCGATCAGCCCGCTCAGCGTGAGGCACTGGCCGAGATCACCGAGACGGTTCTGCGCAGTCTCGACGACGTGCACCGGATCGGACGCGAGCTCCGCCCCGAGGCCCTCGACGACCTCGGTTTGGTGAACGCGCTGATTGCGCTGTCCTCGCGCGTCGCCGGGCAGGCCGGGATGAGCGTTCGCCGGGACTTCGACGCGCAGCTACCGCAGCTCTCGCATGAGGCCGAGCTGGTGATCTATCGGGTCGCACAGGAGAGCCTGACGAATGCGGTGCGCCACGCCGGCGGGACGGAGCTCAGCCTCTCGCTCAGGCGCGTCGACGGGCACGTCGTGCTGGCCGTGGCCGACAACGGCCGCGGCATCGGTCGGCCGGGGCGAGAAGGCGGCCTGACCGGCATGCGCGAGCGGGCCCTGCTGATCGATGCCGCGCTCGAGATTCGCCCGGGCCCGGCAGGCGGGACCGAGATCGTCCTCGACCTGCCGTGGGAGGGCTGACCAGGCGTTGCCCACGCCGCTGAAGACGAGAGTCCTGCTCGCCGACGACCACGAGGTCGTGCGCAGCGGGCTGCGCGCCGTGCTCGAGGGCGAGTCCGACATCGAGGTGGTGGCCGAAGCCGGCGACGGTTACGAGGCGGTCGCGAAGGCGGTCTCCGGGGGCGTGGACCTGGCCATCCTCGACGTGTCGATGCCGCGCCTGACCGGGCTTCAGGCGACCGCCGAGATCGTCCGCCTCCGGCCGGGCATGCGCGTCCTGATCCTCTCGGTGCACGACAGCGAGCAGTACTTCTTCGAGGCCTTGAAGGCCGGGGCCTCCGGATACGTGCTGAAGACGGCGGCCAACCGCGACCTGGTGGAAGCGTGCCGGGCGAGCATGCGCGGCGAGCCGTTCCTCTATCCGGCGGCGGTAACCGCACTGATGCGCGACTACCTCGAACGGGCCCGCCGCGGCGAAGCCGCCCCCGAGGACCCCCTCACTCCGCGCGAGCTCCAGGTGGTCAAGCTGATTGCCGAGGGCCACACCAGCGACGAGATCGCCGCCGCCCTGGTGATCAGCCGCAAAACCGTCGACCGCCACCGGGCTAACCTCCTCGCGAAGCTCGGCATGCGAAACGGGGCCGAACTGACCCGCTATGCGATCCGGCGCGGCCTGGTCGAGCCGTAGAAGATGGGTACGAATACCAATAGCTCCGCGTAGGCTTTCCCGCTTTTCTCGGGGTGCCATGGCTGATCAGGTGATGGCGGGAGACGCCGGCACCCCGGCGAACACGGAGCGGCGGGCACGTCAGCGCCCGCTGAAGCGATGGCGCGTCGTGGTCAGGGGGACCGCGGCGGCGCTGGTCAGGGAATCGCCCCGCGATGACCAGTCCGAGGCGCCGGCTCGCGCACCGTCCTGGAAGGGACGGATAGGTGAGCGACGCGGCACGGCGTAGCTACCACGAAGCCGCCCACAAGCTCGCTCCCTCGGGGCTCGATTCGACCGGCGTGCCACGGGTGCGCCGGAGCTTCAACGAGGCGGCCCACAAGCTTGCCTACCGGCCGGTCTCCCCCGCCCCGCGCCCGGCAGCGGTGGCCGCCAACGGCGCGGCCGCGCTTCCCGTCGCCGACGGCGAGCGCGACATCGTCGCCCACGCCGGGCGCCTGGTCCTCGCCCTGGGCGCCCTTGGAGTGGTCTTCGGAGACCTCGGCACCAGTCCCCTGTACACCGATCAGGTCCTGTTCAACGCGCACCGCGACGCCGCCCGCGCCACCGTGACCGGCGTCTACGGCGTCACCTCGCTGATCTTCTGGGCGCTGACGATCGTCGTCTCGGTCAAGTACGCGGGCGTGGTGATGCGCGCCCACAACCGCGGCGACGGCGGCGGAATGGCCCTGGCCGCACTGATCCAGCGGCGTGGCGTGGGCCGCACGATCGTGCTCGTGACGCTCGGCATCTTCGGCGCGGGCCTGTTCTTCGGCGACGGCATGATCACGCCGGCCATCTCGGTGACCTCCGCGGTCGAGGGCCTGAAAGTGGTCTCGCCGGGCCTTTCGCATCTGGTGGTGCCGATCGCACTGGGGATCCTGATCGGGCTGTTCGCGATCCAGCGCCACGGGACCGGAGCGGTGGGCTGGCTGTTCGGCCCGGTGCTCCTGCTCTGGTTCGTGGTCATCGCGGTCCTCGGGGCACGCGAGGTTGCGCTCCATCCCGGAATCCTCCAGGCGCTCTCACCGACCTGGGCGGCGCGTTTCATGGTCGATCACGGGGTGGCAGCCTTCCTCGCCCTGGGTGGCGTGGTGCTGGCGGTCACCGGAGCCGAGGCCCTGTACGCCGACCGGGGGCACTTCGGCGCCGCACCGATCCGCCAGACGTGGTTCACGATCGTGATGCCGGCCGTGGTGCTCTGCTACCTCGGCCAGGGCGCGCTGATCCTCGCTCACCCGAGCACGATCGCCAACCCGTTCTATCTGCTCGTCCCGAGCGGCGGGCGGATCGCGATGGTCTTGCTGGCCACGGCGGCGACCGTGATCGCCTCCCAGGCGGCGATCACCGGCTCGTTCTCGATCGCCCGCCAGGCGGTCCGCCTGGGTTTCCTGCCGCGCATCAGGATCCAGCACACCTCGGAGATGGAGGGCCAGATCTACGTGCCGGTGATCAGCTGGGGGCTGGCGGTCGGGGTGGCCGGGCTGGTCCTCATCTTCCAGCGCTCGGAGAAGCTGGCCGACATCTATGGCGTCGCGGTCACCGGAACCTTGATTCTGGACACGATCCTGTTCCTCGCCGTCGCACACTCGCTGTGGCACACCGCGAAGTGGAAGCTCGTGCTGGCCGGCGCCGTGTTCCTGACCGTCGAGGTCTCGTTCTTCAGCTCGAATTTGACCAAGGTCACCCACGGCGCCTGGTTTCCGCTGGGCGTCGGGCTGGTGGTCGCCACCGTGATGGTCACCTGGCGCCGCGGCCGTGAGGTCCTGACCCACAACCGCACCGAAGAGGAGGGCTCGCTGGACGAGTTCCTCTACCGGGTGCGGATGGCGGACCCGCCGCTGCATCGGGTGGGCAACGTGGCCATCTACCTGAGCCCCGGCAAGGAGACGACGCCGCTGGCGCTGCGGGCCGACGTCGAGCACCACGGCGTGTTCCACGACAAGGTCCTGATCGTCTCGATCGAGTCTGTCAGTGTGCCCAACGTCGACGAGCAGGACCGCTTGTGCGTCCAGACGCTGGGGAGCGGCCTGTTCAAGATCCTCCACGTGACGATCCGCACGGGTTACCGCGACGGGACAGACGTGCCGGCCGCGCTGGCCCTGGGGCGCAAGCAGGGACTGCTGTTCCGCAGCCTCGACCTCGAGCACGCCTCCTACTTCATCTCGCGGATGACGATCACGCCGACCAGCGGGTCGGGCATGGCGCGGTGGCGCAAGCGCCTGTTCGTGATGATGGCGCGCAACGCCACCAGCCCGATGGAGCACTTCGGGCTGCCGATCGAACGGACGGTGGTCGTGGCATCCAAGGTCGAGATGTAGGCGCCGGCCTACTCCGCCGGGCGCGTCATTCGGAAGATGCTCTCGACGACCGTGTAATCGGCCGGGCCGCCGAGGCGTGCGACCGGCCGCAGCCCCGCGGTGTCGATCCCCTCACCCGAGATCGCGCGCTCGTCCAGGTGCACGCCCACCACCTGACCGATCACCAGGTGCTGGTCGAACGTGTTGCCATTTAGGTCGCGCAGCTCGAGGTGGTGCACGACCTTGCACTCCATCGAGCACGGGCTGGCCGCCACCCGCGGTGGCGCAACCAACCGCGAGGGCGACATCTCCAGGCCGGCTCGCTCGAATTCCGACGCGCCGCGGGGCATCGGCGCCGAGGTCTCGTTCATCTGCTCGCGCAGCTCCCAGGTCACGAGGTTCCACACGAACTCGCGCAGCTCGCCGGCGAAGGTGGAGGAATCCTTGGCGCCGTGACTTGAGAAGGCGAGCATGTACGGGCCCTCGCCGACCGCGTTGAAGAAGCTGTACGGGGCGAGGTTCACCCGACCGGAGGCGTCCACCGTCGAGATCCAGCCGATCGGACGCGGGACGACGAGTGCCTTGAATGGATCGTGCGGCAGCACGCTCCGGTCGCGGCTTCCGGGCTCGTAGAAGATCATGCCGGCGAGACTACGACAGCAGGCCCAGCCGCTGGCCGCGCTGCACCGCCTCGGTCCGGTTGCGCACGCCGAGCTTCCGGTAGACCGCGCTCGTGTGCTCCTTGACCGTGTGCTTGGAGAGGTGAAGCTCCGCGGCGATCTCGGGATTGGTGGCCCCGGAGGCCATCAGGTTGAGCACGTCGCGCTCGCGCTCGGAGAGCCCGAGCGCGGGGGCCTGCGTGTGCCCGTCGAACACCGTCTTGCCCAGTCCGACCAGACGCACGGCGCTGGCCAGCTTGCGCGCCGGCCAGTCCTTGTAGGCGAATCCCGAGGCGCCGGCCGCCCGTGCCGCCGGCGGCGAGATCTCCCCGGCCCCCGAGAACAGGAGCACCCGGGTCAGCGGCTCGGCCTCGCGCAGCTTCTCGCAAACCTCGGCGCCGGACTCTTCGCCGATGAACAGGTCGATCAGGGCCACGTGCGGCCGATAGCGCACGGCCAGCTCGATCGCCTCCTGGCCCGAGTGGGCGCTCAGGCAGCGATCCACCCACGGCTGCTGGGTGAGCATCAGGCGAATACCCCAGTGCACGACGTCGTGGTCGTCGACCACGAGTACGCTCAGGCGCTCGGGGCTGCGCAGCGCGCTGCCCGGGAGGTGGCCCCCGCCCGCCGTTGACTCAGGGCTCAACCGGCACCACCAGCCTGACCTGCCAGGTGCCGGGCTCGCGGACGCCGAACTCGACCACGCCGCCGCTTTGAAGCGCCTCGAGCGCGGCCAGACGCAGGCCCATGCCGGCGCGGTGGCGGGATCCCGTCACCCCGTCGTTGGCCACCTCGAGCACGAACGCACCGTCCCGGCGCCCCACCCGCACGCTCACCCGGTTGGGGCTGGCGTGCTTGTGGGCGTTGCGTACGGCCTCGGCGAGAACCGACTGAGCGAGCGGCTCGAGGCTGGGCGGCACGTCCCCCTCGTCTCCCGCCTCGAGGGTCACGCCGAGGTCGGGATGCACGCGGGCCAGCCGATCGACCTCGGCCAGAAACGTCGTCTGGGTCGCGCGTGGGGTGCGGCCGAGCGGGCGCTGGATGGCGGTGCGCAGATCGGACAGCGCCTCCTGGATCTCGGCCGCGCACCGCTCGCGGGCCTCGGCGGGCAGGTCCCCCTCGCCGTCGAGCGCCATCGAGATCCCGAACAGGCGCTGGATCACGCCCTGGTGGATATCTCGGGCCAGGTCGATGCGCTGCTCGAGTTGGCGCGACTTCTCGGCCTCGGTGGCCATCGTACGCGTCACCGACGCGAGCGCCGCGGCCTTGCCGAGCGTCCACAGCAGGTGGCGCTCGGCTTCGTCGAGCGGCGGCTCGGAAAGTGGTCGATCGGCGAAGATCACGCCCAGGTCGCGCCCGGCCGCCGCCATCGGCGCGCACACCAGCCGGACCGGCCCCGGGAACACGTCGGCGTATTCGGCCGGAACCTGGCTGGCCATGTCCCCCGACACCTCGATCACCCGGTCCTCGCGCAGCGACCGAGCGGCGATCGGCGCCGACTCGACGGTCACGTGCGCGTTCGTGAACGGCTCCAGGCTCAGTCCGAAGGCGCCCGCCGCGCGCACCCGGCGGCGCCCCGAGTCGTAGCGGAAGATCAGGGCGCGGCGCATGTGGGCCAGCCGGCACACCGCCTCGCACAGCCGGTCGTAGAACTGATCGCCCGCGGCATCCTCGGACTGCGAGAGCACCTCGACGAACACCTCGAGCGCGTCGACGCCGACTTCAGAGCGCGCCGTCGCGGTCATGACTTCCGCGCGCCGCGGAGGCTCAGGACGCGTCCATGAACGCGAGGCGCAGCGCCTGCTGCGGCTCGAGATACACGCGCCAGGATTCCTTGCACCGTGGACACCGGCATTCCACCGACGGATCGTATCCGTCGAGCGCCGCGTGCCACTCGAGGTTCTCGGCGCACAGGCAGATCGGGCAGGCGAGCGATGCGCGCACCAGCGCATCCGGGTCATCACTGCGGAAACGGGCCGTGTCAGCGAGCATGGCCACAGGTCGAGGATGCTCGCGCCCGGGCGCGCGCGCAACGCGGCGCTCGGGCCAACCCCCCGGGTGGGGGGACTCGGGATCTCTAGACCGCGGCCAGCGCCTCGGCCCGGGCGATCGGGCGCTTGCCCCACCGGCTCCAGGTGGCGAAGTCGAGCAGGCGCACGATGTACTCGCTGAGTGGCGCGACGCTGATCCCGGCCGGCTTCAGGCGCTCGCGCGTGAGCGCGTCCTCGAACGTTGTCCGCACCGAGAAGTAAGGGAAGTACATGGCGCCTTCCTCGATCAGCGAGCGCGCGACTCCGTGGTCGGCGGACAGGAACTCGGCCGGTGAGAGCAGCCGAGGCGGTGGCTGCTGGAAGTAGCTGCTGGCGAGATCGGCGAGCTCGGCGATCGTGCTCGCCTCGGCCCCGGCGGTCAGGTGATAGGTCTGCCGGATCCCGCCCGGGGACTCGCACAGCTCATGGATGCCGTCCGCGACGTAGTCGATCGGGACCACGTCGACCGGCGCTGAGGCGACCGCCGGCACCGCGGGGAACAGTCCGCGGGCGAGCGCGCGCAGCGGCCAGTACAACACGTTGAACGCGGCGGTCCAGCCGCTGTGGCGATCGCCCACCACGATGCTCGGGCGGAAGATCGTGAACGGCAGATCGGGACGCGAGCGCACGAGTTGCTCGGACTCGAACTTCGATTGCTCGTAGGAGTTGTTGAAGTCCTGTCCGACATCGAGGTCGGATTCCGAGAACCGGCCCGCGTAGGTGCCGGCGACGTACGCAGTCGACACCTGGGCGTAGCGCTCGAGGCCGCCGAGCGCCTGCGCACGGTCCGCGAACTCGAGCATCCGGCGGGTGCCCTCGACGTTGATCGCCCGGGCCTCGTCGAGCGTGAGGCCGAACGACACCGAAGCCGCGCAGTGGACGATCATCGTCGACTCGGCCGCGAGCCAGTCCCAGCGCGCCGCAGCGAGGCCGAGCCGTGGCGCGGTCATATCGCCGGCGATCGCCGTGATGCGGTCGCCGTAGCGACCGGCGCGATCGCCGAACAGGTTCGCGAGCACAGCGTCGATGCGCTCGCGGGCAGCCTCGTCGCCGCTGGCGCGAACGATCGCGAGCACGTGCCGCTCGGTCCGCTCCAGGTAGCGCGCGAGCAGCTCCATGCCCACGAAGCCGGTGGCGCCCGTGAGGAGGATCGGGCCGTCTGTGCTGCTCATCGCTCGGCCTCCAGTGAACGCAGCGCCCAGGCCAGGCGCGAGCGGGTGTCGGCCGGCGCGATCAGCTCGTCGATGTGGCCGTCGGCCGCGGCGGTCCGGGGGCACAGGCGGGTCTCCGCGTAGTCTTGCGCCAGGCGATCGCGTGCCGCGTCAGGATCGTCCGCGGCGGCCAGCTCGCGGCGGTGGATGATCCCCACCGCCGAGCGCGCGGCCATCACTCCGATCTGGGCGTTCGGCCACGCGAACACGTAGTCCGCCCCCAGGGCCTTGGAGTTCATCGTGATGTACGCGCCGCCGAAAGCCTTGCGCAGGATCAGCGTCACGCGCGGCACCTCGGCGGCGGCAAAGGCATGCACGAACCCGGCTCCGAAGCGGATCACGCCCTCGGACTCCTGCCGGGTGCCCGGCATGTAGCCCGGGGTGTCGACCAGCACGAGCAGCGGAATGCCAAAGGCGTCGCACTTCGACACGAAGCGGGCACCCTTCTGCGCCGCGTCGGCGTCGATGATTCCGCCCAGGTAGCGCGGCTGGTTGGCCACCACGCCGACCGTCCGGCCCTCCATCCGGGCAAAGCCGGTGACCAGGTTGCGCGCCCAGCCGGCGGCCACCTCGAGCAGCTCACCGCCGTCGATGACCGCGCGGATCACCTCACGCACGTCGTAGACACGGCGTGGATCCTGGGGCACGGGGTCGGAGGGGTCGTAACCGAGCGGCGGGCGAGGCGACACGCGCGGCGCGGGGGCTCCGCGGTGGCGGGGCAGGTACCCGAGCAGCTCGCGAGCCAGATAGGCCGCGCTCGAGTCGGTCGGCGCCACGAAGTGGCAGACCCCGTTGCGCTCGTGCACCTTCGTGCCACCGAGCTCGCCCGCCGTCACGTCTTCGCCGAGCGCCTCGCGCACGACCCCCGGGCCGGTCAGGAACATGCTTGACTCCTCGGTCATCACCACCCAGTCGGTGAGCGCCGGTGAGTAGGCGCCACCGCCGGCCGACAGACCGGTGACGATCGAGACCTGCGGGACGCGCCCCGAGAGCTTGACGATGCGGTGGAAGATCCGGCCGTAGCCGCCGAGCGCGGCCACGCCCTCCTGCATGCGCGCACCGCCCGAGGACACGAAGCCGACCACCGGGGCCCGCGCCCGGTCGGCCAGCTCGAGCACTCGCACGATCGTGTTCGCGTGCTGCTCGCCGAGTGACCCGCCGGCGTAGGTCTGGTCCTGGGCGTAGCAGAACACCGGCCGGCCCTCGATCTGGCCTGCACCGGCCAGCACGCCGTCTCCGGAGCGAGCCTTCTCGCCCATCGAGGCGGACAGCACGTCGGTGCGGATCAGCTCGAGTGAGCCGGGATCGCATAGCGTCTCGAGGCGCCCGAGAGCGTCGAGCGTGACCTCCGTCCTCGGGCTCGGGCCTGGGGTGGGGACTACGGCGATGCTCATGAGCCGACCCCCAGGCACACCACCGCGTTGTGGCCGCCGAACCCGAACGAGTTCGACAGCGCGACGAGGCGGCCGTGGCCGTTTCCGTTCCGTTTGAGCGCCCGGGGCCGGTCCGGAACGTAGTCCAGGTCGAGCTCCGGGTCGGGATCCTCGTAGTTCAGCGTGGGCGGCGCCACGCGGTCGGTCAGGGCGAGGATCGTCGCGATCGCCTCCACCGCGCCGGCCGCGCCGAGCAGGTGGCCGATGGCCGACTTGGTCGACGAGATCGGGACGCCGTACGCGCATTCGCCGAGGGCCAGCTTGATCGCGGAGGTCTCGGCAGCGTCGTTCAGCGGTGTCGAGGTGCCGTGCGCATTGACGTAGTCGATGTCCTCGGGCGTGAGCGCGGCGTTTTTCAGCGCACGGCTGATCGCGGTCGCCGCCGGCCGGCCGGTGGGCTCGGGAGCGGTCAGGTGATGGGCGTCGGCGGTCGAGGCGTAGCCGAGCACCTCGCCGAGCACGTGGGCCCCGCGCTCGGTCGCGAGCCGCTCGGACTCGAGCACCAGCACGCCCGCGCCCTCGCCCATCACGAACCCGTCGCGACGGGCGTCGAACGGGCGCGAGATGCCGGTCGGCGAGGTCGCGTCCATGGCGCCAAACGCTGCCTTCGCGAGCGGAGTGAGGGTGGCCTCCGCTCCGCCCGTGACGACCGCCTGTGCCTCTCCACATCTGATCATCCGCGCCGCCTCGCCGATGGCGTGGGTGCCGGATGCGCAGGCGGACATCACGCCGAACACCGGGCCGCGCAGACCGTGGCGCATCGCGACCAGCCCGGCCGCGGCATTGCCCATGATCAGCGGGATGGCCAGCGGCGAGACCCGCTCGGGGCCGCGGTCGCGCA
>JAFAYP010000367.1 GCA_019240305.1 Solirubrobacterales bacterium | reverse complement strand
CGTGCAGGAACTCGAGGACTCCTACGGGGTGCGCATCTCCGACCAACAGGCGGTGCAGATCCGCACGGTCGGGCAGGCGGTCGACTTCGTGCTGAACGTGCGCGGCGGGGACGCGCAGGTCTCGGCCAGGGCGGGCCGCGATGAATCGTGAGGGCGATCCCCAGCGATGCTGAGTGAGCGCGAACCGCCGTCCACAGCCGGGTGATCCTGCTGCGCTTCTGCGCAAGCTGCTCGACGAACTGCCCGTGGATATCGCTGCGCCGGTCTTCACCCATGCGTCGTGGACCAGCCGGCGCTCTGACTCCTACGAGCGCCTTGCCTTCCTGGGCGACAGCGTGCTGGCCCTGGCCGTGACCTCGCACCTGTACCCCAGGCTCGAGGCCGACCGCTTCGGGCCGGGGCGGCTGACCAAGATCCGCGCGCAGGCCGTATCGGGCCGGTCGTGTCGGGTGGTCGCTGAGCGCCTCGGTGTACCCGAGCGTCTGAGCGCCGCGGCGCCGGCGGCGGTCGCCTCCACCGTGCCCGCGCTGGTCGGGACCGAGCGGGTGCTGGCCTCGGTGATCGAGGCGGTGATCGGCGCGTGCTTTCTCGCCTACGGGTACGACCGGACCGCCGAAGCCGTCGTGGCGGCGTTCGCGCCCGAGATCGCGGACGCGCTCGAGCATCCGGTCGACTTCAAGTCCGCGCTTCAGGAGCGGCTGGCGCGCAAGGGTGCGCTGGTCACCTACGACGTGGTCGAGGAGGAGGGACCGCCCCACGACAGGGTGTTCTCGGTCAGCGCCACGATCGGCGGCGTCGAGGTCGGCCGCGGTCGCGGGCGCAGCAAGAAGGACGCCGAGCAGGAGGCCGCGCAGGTGGCCCTCGAGGGGCTCGAGTGAGGTCGCGGACGTGCACCTGAAATCGATCTCGCTCAAGGGCTTCAAGTCGTTCCCCGACCGCACCCGGCTCGAATTCGGGCCTGGCGTGAGCGTGATCGTCGGACCCAACGGGTCCGGCAAGTCGAACGTGACCGACGCGGTGCTGTGGGCCCTCGGCGAGCAGTCCCCGCTGGCCGTCCGCGGCCAGTCCATGCAGGATGTGATCTTCGCCGGCGTGCCCGGCCGCCAGGCGGCCCGGGGCGCCGAGGTGGAGCTCGTGCTCGACGACTCAGAGGGCCAGCTCGGGCTCGGTGTGCCCGAGGTTTCGATCGTGCGCCGGCTCGATCGCAGCGGCGAGGGCGAGTACCGCCTGGCCGGGGCTCGCTGCCGGCTGGTCGACGTGCTCGAGGTGCTGTCCGACACGGGCCTGGGCAAGGAGATGCACTCGGTGATCTCTCAGGGGCGGGTCGAGTCGATCGTCACCTCCAAGCCGCGCGACCGCCGGATGCTGATCGAGGAGGCGGCCGGCCTGGGCAAGCACCGCAAGCGCCGCCGGCGCGCCCAGCTGAAGCTGGCCCGCACGCAGGAGAACCTGGACCGGGCGCTCGACGTCGAGCGCGAGGCGCGCTCGCGGCTGCGCCCGCTCAAGCGCCAGGCCGAGGCGGCCGAGCTGCACGCCCGTCTCGAACGCCAGACCCTCGAGACGCGCTGGGAGCTCGTCCGGGACGATCTGCGGATCCAGCGCGCCGAGCTGGCCGCCGCCCAGGCCGCCGCCGAGGAAGCCCGGGCGCGCCGTCAGGAGCTCGAACAGGCTCGCGACGAGGTCGCGGCCCGGCGCGAGGCGGCCGAGGAAGCGCTGGCCCAGCGCAGCGCCCAGCGCGAGGAGCTCTCGCGGCGGTGCTTTTTGGCGCAATCCGCCGGTGATCGCGTGGCCTACCGGGTCGACGCGGTGCGCGCCGCGGGACGCGACGCCGAGCAGCGCCTGGCCCGGACCGAGGCCAACCTGGCCGAGCTGCGCCGCGCGACCGAGAACGAACGCCGCGATCCCGAGCTCGACGCGCGGATCAACGAGCTCGAGACGGAGCTGGCGCGGCTGGAGCGAGATCGCGAGGCCGAGCTGGCGCGCCAGCTGGCCGAGCTCGAGGAGCGGCTGAAGGCCGCCCAGGCCGCCACACTGGAGCAGGCCGACGTCGTCGAGGAAACCGCGGCGGCGCGCGAGCAGGCGCGCGAGCGCGTGGAGCAGACCCGGGGTGAGCTGCGCGAGGCCGAGCGGGCGGTGGAGGCGGCCCGCCGCGAGGCCGCGCGGGTCGGCGGCGAGCTGGCCGCGTGCAACCAGTTCCTGCGCAGCCAGACGGCAGCGCCGGGCGGGGCGAGCGTCCTGGCCGACCAGCTGGAGGTCGACCCGGGCTACGAGATCGCCGTGGCCGCTGCCCTGGACGGTCGTCTGCGAGCCGCCGTCCTGTCTGACCGCCCGTCCGCCACCGCCGTGCTCGATCGCGCCGGCGCCGACGGTGGTCGCGCCCTGGTCGTGGATGCGAGCGACGACCGCGACGCCGCGTCGCCACCCCCGGTGGACGGTGCGGAGCCTCTGGCCGATCACGTTCATGGGTCCGCGCAGACCGTGGCGGCGGCGCGACGGCTGCTCCGCGACACGTGGGTGGTGGAGCACCTCGACGAGCTGCCCGAGCGCTTCGCCGGCGTGGCAGTCAGCCGCACCGGCCGGGTGTGGTCCGCGGCCACGCGCGAGCTCCGCCAGGCGGCCGCGGTGGGGGAGGAGCGCGTGCTCGCCGAGCGCAACCGGCGCGAGACGCTGATCCGGGCGAGCGAGGCGGCCGTGCAGGCCGAGGTTCAGGCCCGCGGTCGGCTCGAGCGGGCCACCGAGGCGCTCGCGGTGGCCGATGCCGAGTTCGGCCGGGCGACCGACGCCCACCGCGCCGCGGTCAACCAGCGAGACGAGGCCGCGGAAGCCGAGCGGCGGCTTGCGGCGTCGATCGAACGCCGCCGCACGGCCCCCGACGAGGGCCCGCAGGCCGGCCGGCGGATGCAGGTTCAAGCCGAGCTGTCCACGGCCCGAGGCGAGCGCGACAGGGCCGAGCGTGAGCGAGCCGACCGCCAGGCCCGGGTGCAGCGGCTCGAGGCCGCGTGCCAGCGTGACCGCGCACTGCTGCCGGTCATCGAGCGCATGGCGAGCGCGATGGAGGCCGTGGCGCAGGCGATCGCCGAGCGCCGCGCCGAGTTCGAAGGCGCGCTCAGCGCGGATCGCGAGGCCGGCGAGCATATCGCCGCCGAGCTCAGGCAGTGCGCCCAGCGCGAAGCGACTCTGCACGCCCAGATGCGCCAGGCTGGCGAGCGACTGACCGAGGCCGAGGTTCGCCTCCAGCGCGTCGGCGACCGCGAGGCCGAGTCGGTCCAGGAACTGGGGCAGCTCGCCGCTCGGCTCGAGCTCGAGGCCGAGCCGGCCGACGCCGAGCTGAGCGAGGAGGAGCGAGAGGCGCTGCGCAGCCGGCTCGAGCGGCTGGGCCGCCGGCGCGAGCAGCTCGGGCCGGTCAACCCGCTGGCCCAGGCCGAGTACGAGGAGGCCGTCGCCCACGTGGAGGAGCTCGAGCGCCAGCGCGACGATCTCGAGACCGCCCTGCGCGAGCTGAACAAGCTGATCTCCGACACCGACCGCCAGATCCGCGAGAGCTTCGAGCAGATGTTCGAGGCCACCTCGCGCAATTTCGAGCAGGTGGCCGCGCGGCTGTTCCCGGGTGGCCGCGGCCGGCTGCGGCTGGTCAGCGAGCGCGAAGCGCCGGCCCGCGTGCTGGGTGGAGCGTCGGTGGCGGCCGAAGACGGCGATGAGCCCGACGGAAGCGAGGGCGAGGACGGGCAGACGCCGGCGGGCAGCGAGGCCGAGCCCGAGGAGGATCTGCTCGGAGTCGAGATCGAGATTACCCCGGCCGGCAAGGACATGAAGCGTCTGACGCTCCTCTCGGGCGGAGAGAAGTCGATGACCGCGCTGGCCTTCCTGTTCGCGGTGTTCCTGGCCCGCCCCTGCCCGTTCTACATCCTCGACGAGGTCGAGGCCGCACTCGATGACTTGAACATCGACCGGTTCCTCGAGTTGCTGCGCACCTACTCGGGCCAGTCCCAGTTCATCGTGGTCACCCACCAGAAGCGCACGATGGAGGCCGCGGACTCGCTGTACGGGGTCTCGATGGGCGCCGACGGGATCTCCAAGGTGATCTCCCGGCGGCTGGCGACGGCGCAGGACCAGGCCGCCTAGCCGCTAATCTCGCCCGGCCATGGCCCGAGAGTGGAGGGACCTGTTCATCGTCGACGGGGCGCTACCGCCGGCCCAGTCCGAGCCCGAGCCGGCCGCGCAGGAGCGCCGGCGTGGCATGTTCCGCCGCCTGCGCGAGAACCTGCGCAAGACCCGCCAGGCGCTCACCTCAGAGATTCAGGCCACGCTGTTCGAGGACTTGAGCGAGGAGACCTGGGAGCGGCTGGAGGAGGCGCTGATCTACGCCGACGTCGGTGCGCGGACCACCGCCCAGGTGGTCGAGCAGCTCGAGCGCGAGGCCACCGAGGGGGACATCTCGGGCGGCGAGGCGCTGACCGCCCGGCTGACCGAGCTGCTGGCCGGCATCGCGCGCACCGGCGATGATCGGATCGACCTGAGGCCCGAGCCCACGGTCATCCTGGTGGCCGGCGTCAACGGCACCGGCAAGACGACCACGGTCGGCAAGCTCGCCTGGCATCTGAGCAAGGAGCTCGGCCGCTCTGTCGTGCTCGGCGCTGGGGACACCTTCCGCGCCGCCGGCGTCGAGCAGCTCGAGATATGGGCCAAGCGGGCCGGAGTCGCCTTCGTCAAGGGGCCACCGGACGCCGATCCGGGCGCG
>JAFAYP010000238.1 GCA_019240305.1 Solirubrobacterales bacterium | reverse complement strand
ACGCCCTCGAGGTCAGCCAGCTCGCCGCCCAAGGTGGCGAGTCCCGAGCGCTCCGCCTGGAGGAGAACGATCGCGTGGGTCACGTCGAGTGCGTCTCGCCCGGTTCGAGGATGACCACATTGGATCGGGTGGCCGACTCGACGTCTGACTTGAACGCCTGGGCGTCGGTCTCGATCGGCGGGAACGTGTTGTAGTGGCACGGGATCACGGTCTTGGCGCCCACCAGCTCGGCCGCGTCGACGGCGTCCACGCGATCCATCGTGTAGTGGCCGCCGATGCACATCAGCGCGATGTCGATCGGGTGGCGCTTGCCGACCAGCTGAAGATCGGAGAACACGCACGTGTCGCCCAGGTGGTAGACGATCGTGTCCTTGAAGTTGATCAGCAGGCCGGCCGGCACGTTGGCCGTCCCCTTGGGCGTGGTCGAGGTGTGCCAGGCCGGGACCAGCTTGACCCAGCCCCACTCGAACTTGACCGTCCCGCCCATGTTGGGATCGCGGACGTCGACGCCCTCCTCGCCGAGCTCGTTGGCGATCTCGACGATCGCCACCACCGGCGCGCCGGTCCGCTTGGCGATCGCGGCTGTGTCGCCGATGTGGTCCCCGTGCCCGTGGGTGAGCAGGATCGCGGTGGCAGCCACATCCTCGGCGCTGATCGACGCCTTCGGATTGCCGCTCAAGAACGGGTCGATGAGAACGGTGGTGTCACCGTCGGCGAGCTCGAAGGCGGCGTGGCCCAGAAAGCGCACTTCCATCTCAGATCAATCCTCCTCTAGTCGTTTTGCGATCCCAGCTCCTCGGTGCCTCGATCGAGCTCGCGGGCCAGCTCGAAGCCGACCGCGACCCCGACGAGCATGCCCAGCCGGGTCTCCTCGGCCAGCATCGTCCGTACCGCCCGGACCCGTTCGGCTACGTCGTCGTGGCCGGTGGCCTCCCTGACGGCCTGGGCGTGGCCCATCTCGAACCATCCCCCCTCGTCGAGTGCGGCCGCGAGCACGCGGGCCAGGGCCGGAGCCTGGCGGGTGACCAGATCCTGGGCCTCCCGCAGTCGCTCCGGATCGGCCATCGCGGCGATCGCCGCCTCCAGCTCGGCATCGGTGTAGGCGCGGTTTCCCACGGACGGGTGATCATACGGCGGTACTGCTGGGGAGAGTCGGCGCTCAGCGCTCGCCGGCGAGGGCCAGTGGCAGCCCGATGAGGATCCCGGCCACCGCGCCGATGCCCTCGGAGATCCAGCTCGTGTCGGGCGCGGCCAGCGGCATCAGGGCCACGACCACGCCGATCACGGCGGCGCCCAGCAGATCCCCCTCGACCTCCTCCCCCGCCCGGAGCGAGAGCAGATCGGGGATCACCCAGGCGATGAGCAGCGCGAGTGCGCCGCCGGACCCGCCGAGCGCGAGCGGCAGCGAGGAGTCCGACGCGGTCACCGCGGCGCCGCCGATCGCCCCCACCGCGAACAGCACGAGCACCGCCAGGGGACCGTGCCGGCGCTCGAGCAGCCAGCCGAAGATGGCGATCGTTCCAAGTGCCACGATCGCGTAACCGGTATTGGTGTAGGTGAACGGAGCCACCAGCAGTCGCCACCACAGGTGCGTGCCGAAGCGCGCCCACAGCTCGATCGCGTGGGTGGAGCCGACCACCGCGGCGCGCCACAACAGGGTGCCGGCGAACCCGGCCAGGACCAGCAGAATCGTGGCGTAGGGGCGGCCCTCAGGCCGGATCCCGGGGATCTCGCCCCGGCGCAGCGGCGGCAGTGATGGCCTCGGCGAGCGCCGCTTGCGCTCGGCGGGACGGCCTTCTCGATCGAGCTTGGGGGCTCGCTTGCGCAGGCGGCTGCCGCAGTAGGGGCACTCGGTTATGTACGGGCTGACCTCGGACTGGCAGTTCTTGCAAATTACGAACAGGTCCGGGCCACCGGTGCTCATCTCTGGGTCGATTGTATGACGGAGGCAAGGTCGGCGACAGGCGTTCGCCGGCCGGTCCGGTTGTGCGGCGAGACCTTGTGGCCTACACCGCGGTCGCGGCCACGATCTCGGACATGACCTCGCGCAGATCGTGGTTGGCCTCGTAGACCACCACCTGGCGAGCAGCCCCGTTGCCGCGCTCGAGCAGGTCCTCGACGGCCTCGAGCTCGCCGTGAGACCCAAGGTCTCGGCAATGCTCTTTCATCCGGTCCAACAGGCGGCGCGCGAGCTCCCGGGCGGGTACCCGCGCCTGGTGCGGAAGGTCCACGAGGTCGCCCTCGAGGCCGTGGCGCGCGGCCAGCCACTTGTTCTCGTCGAGCATCTCGAACGGGTAGCGCGACAGCGTCTTGCCCGCGTCGAAGTGCTCGGAGAGCTCCTTGACCAGGCCGTGGACGAGCGCGGCCAGGCCGAGCGTGTGCTCCACGTGGGTCTGGGAGTCCATCACCCGGATTTCGACCGTCCCGAAGTTCGGATGCGGGCGCACGTCGTACCACTGATAGGTGTAGTCCTCGATCACGCGCGACTTGACCATGAACTCGATCCGCTGCTCGTAGTCGGCCCAGTCCTTGTAGGTGGGCGGGATGCCCACGCGGGGAAAGGCCCGGAAGATCGGGGTGCGGGCCGAGGCCAGCCCGGTGACGTCGGCGCGCCAAAACGGCGAGTTGGCCGACAGCCCGAGCAGGATCGGCAGGTGCACGCGCATGCCGTTGGCGACGTGGATCGCCTTGTCGGGGTCATCCAGGCCCACATGGACGTGCATGCCGAAGATCAGCTCCTGGCGGGCGACGAAGCGAAGCGCCGAGACCAGGTCCCGGTAGCGGGACATGGAGACGATCCGCTGGTCCTCCCACATCGCGAACGGATGGGTCCCGGCCGAGCCGATCGTCATCTGCTTTCTGGCCGCTGTCTCGCGGACCTGGGAGCGCAGGGCGCGGAGCTGCTCGCCAGCCTGCGCGGTGTTCTCGCAGGGATCGGTCGAGACTTCGAGCACGGACTCCATGAGCTCGGGCTTGATCTCCCCCGCCGGAGCGGGCTCGATCAGGGCGTCAATCGCGTTGACCAGCTCGAGCGAATCGGCGTCGAGGATCATCAGCTCCTCTTCGATTCCGATCGTGTAGGGCTTGCCGCCGAAGTGGTGTTCCATCGCGCGGCAGGGTAGACGTAGACTGGGACGTAGACGACTTCCAGAGAACGAAAGGGACGATCAGATGGCTCTCGGATACGACGGAAAGCTCTATATCCTCGCCTTCGACCATCGCGGGTCGTTTCAGAAGAAGATGTTCGGGATCGAGGGCGATCCGACCCCCGAGCAGACCGAGACGATCTCGGATGCCAAGCGCCTGATCTTCGAGGGCATGCTTCAGGCGGTGAACCGAGGCGCCGAGGCCGGCGCCACCGGCGTCCTGGTCGACGAGCAGTTCGGCTCGAACATCCCCGAAGGCGCCCGCGAGCATGGCCTGAAGCTGGCCATGCCGGTCGAGAAGTCCGGCCAGAACGAGTTCGACTTCCAGTACGGCGAGGAGTTCGGCGCGCACATCGAGAAGTTCGATCCGGACTTCGCCAAGGTCCTTGTCCGCTACAACCCCGACGACCCGGACACCGAGATGAACGAGCGCCAGCTCGGACGACTCAAGACGCTCGCCGACTGGCTGCACTCCCACGAGCGGAAGTTCCTGTTCGAGCTCCTGGTGCCGGCCACCGACGAGCAGCTGGCCAGCGTGGACGGAGACACCGACCGCTACGACGCCGAGCTGCGCCCCGAGCTGATGCGGCGGGCGATCGAGGATGCCCAGGAGGCGGGCATCGAGGTCGACGTGTGGAAGATCGAGGGCGTCGACGAGCAGTCCGATGCGGCGATGCTGGCCGAGCAGGCCCGCTCGGGTCAGGGCCGCGAGGGCGTCACTTGCGTGCTGCTCGGGCGCGGGGCGTCAACCGAGAAAGTGGAGCAGTGGCTCCGTGAGGCCGCGCCGGTCGACGGGTTCATCGGGTTTGCGATCGGGCGCTCGATCTGGTGGGACGCGTTGAAGGGGTTCCTGAGCGAGGAGCTCGATCGCGAGGCCGCGGCCGCACA
>JAFAYP010000062.1 GCA_019240305.1 Solirubrobacterales bacterium | reverse complement strand
CAGCACACCGGCCTAACCGGCTGCCAATCTGATCGCCAAGCTGCACAACGATTCGCCAACCTGGCCCGGCGCGGGCGGACACGGCCTTCACCGGACCGTGACGCAGCGCGGTGCTCCGGCCCATAGCATCGCTGCGCCTTGGCTGATTCTCAATGCACGTTCGAGTGCCGTCGTGAGCCGGTGGAGTTGATCGCGTCGCATCGCGACCGGCTGGTCCGTGCGCTCCGCGGGTCGGCGGCGCTGATCGCCATGGTCGGCCTGGTGAGCGCATGCGGCGGTGGAGGAGGCGGTGACGCCTCGAGCTCCAGTTCTGGGTCTGGGTCGACCGCCTCGAACACGTCGACAGTGACCCCAGGCCCGCCGGGGGTCGGGATCCACAAGATCCGCCACGTGGTGATCATCATGCAGGAGAACCGTTCGTTCGACACCTACTTCGGGACTTACCCGGGGGCCGACGGAATCCCGGGGGTGGCCGGGAATCCAGGGACCGAGCCTTGCCTGCCCGACCCCGATGGCGGCTGCGTCCGTCCGTTCCACGACCGCAACGACCGGAGCCTGGGCGGTCCCCACAGCGCAAACGCCGCCGTGGCCGACCTCGACGGCGGGAAGATGGACGGGTTCGTGGAGGAGCAGAAGCAGGGCATGCGGGGCTGTGCGCAGACGTTCAACCCTGCCTGCGGGAACGGGAGCGGCACCCCGGATGTGATGGGCTACCACACCGAGGCCGACATCCCGAACTACTGGTCGTACGCGAAGAACTTCGTGCTGCAGGACCACATGTTCCAGTCCGACGCCTCCTGGAGCCTCCCCTCTCACCTGTACACGGTCTCGGAGTGGTCGGCGTACTGCTCGCTCCAGGGAGATCCCCAGAGCTGCCGCAGCGCGATCGAGAACCCGCAGTACCCGCCCGACTTCTCCCGCCAGATCGGCGTCGCGGTGCCGACCGATCCCAACTACGCGTGGACCGACCTGACCTACCTGCTGCACAAGAACGGCGTGAGCTGGGGCTACTACGTGTTCAACGGCTCAGAGCCCGACTGCGAGAGCGACGCCGCGATGTCCTGCGCGCCGGTCAGTCAGAACGCCAAGACCCCGGGCATCTGGAACCCCCTCCCCTACTTCTCAGACGTCCAGCAGGACGGCCAGCTGGGCGACATCAAGTCGCTGTCTGACTTCTACAGCGCGGCCCGGACCGGGAGCCTGCCTGCCGTCTCCTGGATCACCCCCAACGGGCGGGTGTCCGAGCACCCGCCCGGCCTGATCAGCACCGGTGAGACGTACGTCACCGGGCTGATCAACGCGATCATGCAGAGCCCGGACTGGAGCAGCACGGCGATCTTCCTGGCCTGGGACGACTGGGGTGGCTTCTACGACAGCGTGATGCCGCCGGCGGTCGACGACCAGGGCTACGGGCTGCGCGTGCCGGGCCTGGTCATCAGCCCGTACGCCAGGCAGGGCTTCATCGATCACCAGACGCTCAGCTTCGATGCATACGTGAAGTTCATCGAGGACGACTTCTTGGCCGGCCACCGCCTGGATCCGCGGACCGACGGCCGCCCCGATCCGCGGCCCGACGTGCGCGAGGACGCGCTGCAGCTGGGCGACCTGAGCGCCGACTTCGACTTCAACCAGACGCCGCGGGCGCCGATGATCCTGCCCGTGGAGCCGCAGACCGACCTGATCACGCCGGTCAGCACGGCTCGCGAGCGGCGCGCCGCCGGCCGCACGCTGGCGCTGCCCCCCAGCGGCCCCCTGCGCTCATTCGAGCTGAGGGTGATGGCCGGACAGCTGGGGATTACGCAGAGCGAGCTGAGTCGGGAGCTGGCCAGCGGGGAGACGCTGCGCCGCATCGCCCGGGCCCACGGGGTCACGGTGGCGCAGCTGCGCCGGGCCGTGCAGTCGGCCTATCGCCGGCAGACCAACCCGTTGGTCCCCTGAGGGCGCTCAGCCCGCTCGCTCGAGGTTGGCCACCACCTGACCAATCTTCTGCAGCACGGCCTCACGCTCGCGGGCCAGCTCCCCGATGCCCGAGGCACCTTCGGCCCTGGCGCGCCGGATCGCGCGCTCGAGCCGCGCGCGCTCGAGTACCAGTCGCGCGTGCACGAGCTGATCCTCGCTGACCCTCCCGGCGCGACCCGCGCGAGCCACGAGGTCGGCCACGGTGCGCGCCAGCGGTTCGTCGTCGGGCGGCAGGTCGGCCAGCGGCGATCCGGTGCGGCCGGCCAGATGGCGCGCCGCCCGGCGCATCGCCTGGCTGGTGATCAGCTGCTCGGGATCGATCTCGAACAGCGTCCGGGCTCCCGCCTCGGGCAGCGCGACACACAGCGCCAGGAAGGCTCGCTCGGCGCGGCCCGCCTGGTCGATCGGCAGCTCGGGCGCGGAGGCCGTCGTCGTCGCGCCGCCCCCGCGGCCGTTTTGCCGGGCGGCACCCTCGATCAACGATTTCAGCTGCGCCTCGCTCAGCTCCAGGCGCCCGGCGATCCCGCGGAGCAGCTCGTCTCCGAACAGGCCCCGGCGCAGGTTCTTGAGCGCCGGTAGGAGCTGCTGAAACGCGCGGTCGCGGCCCTCCGCGCTGCGGGTGTCGTTGCCCTCGAACACCCGCTCGACGTGGAAGGCAACGAATGGCACCGATGCGGCCACGCGCTCGCGCAGAGCCTCGGCGCCGGCGCGCTCGATCAGCTCGGCTGGATCGTCGCCGCTGGGGAGCGGGACGACCCGGAGCTCGAGGTTGCGCTTGTCGGTCAGCTGGGCGGCGCGGAGCATCGCCTCCTGCCCGGCGGAGTCGGCGTCCAGGCACAGCACGAGCACCTTGGCCACGCGCTCGAGCTCGGCGATCTGCTCCTCGGTCAGCGCGGTCCCCATGATGCCCACGGCGTTCTGGAGCTCGGCCTGGTGCAGCGCGAGCACGTCGGTGTAGCCCTCGACCAGGATCACGCTTCCGGCCCTGGCCGCGGCCGCGCGGGCTCGATCGAGCCCGAACAGCACCCGGCGCTTGTGGTAGAGCTCGCCGTCGGCGGTGTTCAGATACTTGGGGCGCTGGTTCTCGCGCATCGCGCGGGCGCCGAACCCGATCACGTTCCCTCGCGCGTCGGTGGAGGGGAACATGATCCGCTCGCGGAAGCGGTCGTAGACCTGCCCGGGGCGGTTCTGGGAGCGCTGGACCAGCCCGACCGCGAGCAGCTCCTCGTCGCTGTAGCCCGCCCGGCGCGACGCGGTGAGGATCCGGTCCCAGGCGCTGGGCGCGTAGCCGACGCGGAACTCGCGCAGCATCTCCTCGCGCAGGCCGCGCGCGAGCAGGTATTCCCGGGCCGCCTCGGCCTCGCGCGCCTCCCACAGGTAGCGGGCGTAATAGGTGGCGGCCCGGCCGAGGAGCGCCTGCAGGCGCTCGCGGCGCTGGCGCCGTGAGGCGGCCTGCGGGTCCTCCTGCTCGGTCTGGAGCTCGATGCCGAAGCGGTCGGCCAGGGTCTGCAGCGCGGCGGTGAAGTCCAGTCCCTCGGTCTCCATGACGAATCTGAACACGTCGCCCGATGCCTGGCAGCCGAAGCAGTAATAGACCTTCTCGACCGGGTTGACCCCGAAGGACGGGGTGCGCTCGTCGTGAAACGGACAGCGCCCGACGTACTCGCTGGCGCCGGCGCGGCGCAGCTCGGTGTGCTCGGAGACCAGCGCGAGCATGTCGACCGCGTCGCGTACGCGGTCGCGTGAGTCGGCCGTGTACCTCGGCACGGCTACCTTGCGCGCGGGAGCTTCACGGCGCTCACGGAGCGAACGCCACCGGCACGGTCAGGGCCTCGAAGGTGCGGATGCAGAAGCGGTCGGTCATCCCGGCCAGATAATCGGTGACCCGGCGCGGAACATCCCCGGCGGGGATCGAGGCGGGGATCTCCTCCGGATGGGCGCAGTAGTGATCGAACAGCGAGCGGATGACCAGCCTGACCTTGTCGTGCTCGCGCGTGGCCTCGGGTCCGAGGTATACCCGCTCGAACATGAACGCCCGCAGCTCGGCCATCGCCGCGCCGATGACCTCGCCCTGGACGATGTCGCCGTCCTGGTCGGAGTGCTCGACCAGGTCGTGCACGAGCGTGTCGATTCGCTGCGGCCCGGTGATGCCGAGGATCTCGATCGGATGGCCGGGGAGGTCAGCCGGCGAGAGCAGCCCGGCTCGCACCGCGTCGTCGATGTCGTGGTTGATGTAGGCCACGCGATCCATCAGCCGCACGATCTTGCCCTCGAGCGTGGCCGGCTCGGGGGCGCGGCCCGAATGGCACACGATCCCATCGCGCACGGGCGCGGTCAGGTTGAGGCCAACCCCGTCGCGTTCGAGTATGTCGACCACCCGCAGCGAGTGCTCGTGGTGCATGAACGACAGGCCGAAGCGCTCGGCCAGGCAGCGGTGCAGGGCGTCCTCACCGACGTGGCCGAACGGCGGGTGTCCGAGGTCGTGGCCGAGCCCTATGGCCTCCACGAGATCCTCGTTCAGGCGGAGCGCTCGGGCCACCGTGCGCGAGATCTGAGTCACCTCGAGCGTATGGGTCAGCCGCGTGCGGTAGTGGTCGCCGGCCGGCGAGACGAACACCTGGGTCTTGTGCTTGAGGCGGCGAAATGCCTTGCAGTGCACGATCCGGTCGCGGTCGCGCTGGAACGGCGTGCGCAGGCCGCAGTCGGGCTCCTCGCGCTCCCGGTGGGTCGGGTAGGAGGGCGTGGCCAGCGGCGAGAGCTCGCGCGCCTCGCGGGCGCGGATCCGCTCGGCGAAGGCATCCGCGACGGGGCCGGCCGGGTGCTCGGAGCCTGACGTCAGGACCTGTCCGCTCATCGCATCCGATTCTGACAGCCGTCACGACGGCCGGCAGGAGTTGTCACGAAGGCGTGACCGGTCTGTGCGGGGTGGGCGAATCAGCCCCGGGCCAGGAGCGGGCGCAGCCGCACGTGAGCGTGATGCTCGGCGGTCTCGCTGATCGCCCGCTCGGCCTGGGCCAGGGCGAGATCCGACGCGTCCGGGGCCTGGGCGAGCGGTCGCCCGAGCGCGCCGACCAGGAAGCTGTGGCCCTCCTGGTTCAGCGGGAACGCCGCCGCTTCGCACGAACCGCACACCACACCACCCGCCGCGGCAGAAAAGCCCTGCAGATGATCCGTTTCTCCGCATTCCGCACAGGACGCGAGCTGGGGCACGATGCCGGCGGCCAGCAGCAGCTTCAGGCGGAAGGACAGCCCGATGGCCGTCCGCGCGTGCACGGCATCTGAGTCGAGCAGGGCCAGCTCGTTGGCCAGCAGGCGAAACACCTCGGGGTGCGGCTCGGGGGTCTCGAACAGCCGCGCGACGGCATCGCACGCGCGGGCGGCGGCGTCGAGCGTGGCGGCGTGATCGCGCAGCGCGGCGTGGGCCGAGATCGTGTCGACGCTGGTGACCGTGTGCAGGTCACCGCGGCCCTCGTGCAGGATCGCACGGATGTGGAAGAACGGCTCGAGCCTGGCTCCGAACCGGCTGCGGGCTCGCCGGGCGCCCTTGGCGATGGCCGCCTGCCGTCCGTAGCCCGGCGTGTACAGGTGGAGGATCCGGTCGGCCTCGCCATAGCGGATCGAGCGCAGCACGATCGCCTCGGTCCTCAGCGACC
>JAFAYP010000597.1 GCA_019240305.1 Solirubrobacterales bacterium | reverse complement strand
CTACGCCGGACAGCCGATCGCGATCGTGGTGGCCGAGAGCGAGGCGCTGGCCACCGATGCCCTCGAATTGATCGAGCTCGACCTCGAGCACCTCGAGGCGGTGATGGATCTCGAAGCCGCGATCCAGCCCGGCGCACCGCTGGCCCGGATCCACACCGCCGACGAGGGCGGCGGCTCCGACGTGGCCGACGCGCACGCCTCGGTGTCAGCCTCCGACGCCGGCCCTGAGGAGGAGCTCTCCGACAACGTGCTCGGGCGGGTCCGGGTGGCCAATGGAGACGTCGACGGTGCGCTGCGCAGCAGCGACACGCTCGTGCGCGGGCGCTTCCAGACGCCGTGGGCCTATCAGGGCTACCTGGAGCCACAGACCGCGACCGCCTGGTTCGACCCCGAGGGTCAGCTGGTCATCAGCACCTCGACGCAGGGCGCCTTCAACACGCGCGACGAGCTGATCGAGCTGTTCGGCCTCCCGGCCGATCGGATCCGCGTGCGGGCCGCGCCGCTCGGCGGCGGATTCGGCGGCAAGCTGATGATCGTTGAGCCGCTGGTCGTGGCCGCTGCGCTGGTCCTGCGCCGGCCGATCCGCCTGGCCATGACCCGCAGCGAGGACTTCGCGGCCGCCAACCCGGCCGGGGGCGAGGTGCTCGACCTCGAGCTTGGCGCGGACCGCGAGGGACGCCTGACCGGGATCCGGGCCCGCGTGCTCGCCGATCGCGGCTCCACCCGCGACTTCGGGATCGAGTCGATCGCCGCCCTGCTCGCCGCCGGGCCGTATCGCTGGCAGGCCCATGAGCTGACCGGCTATGGCGTAGCCACCAATCGTGTGACCTTCGGTGCCTACCGGGCGCCGGGCGCGCCGCAGGCCGCCTTCGCGGTCGAGTCGCTGCTCGACGAGCTGGCCGCGGGCCTCGGCATCGACCCGATCGAGCTGCGGCTGCGCAATGTGATGGTCGCCGGCGACCACTCGGTGGCCGGCCAGGAGGTCACGGTGTTCGGCGGCCGCGAGTGCCTGGAGCGCGTGCGCGATCACCCGCTGTGGGCGCGACGCTTAAGCCTCCCCGAGGGCGAGGGCATCGGCGCCGCCATCGGCTGGTGGCCGGGAGGCTATGAGCCGGCCTCGGCCGCCTGTCGCCTCGACTCCGACGGGTGCGTGACGGTGGTCACCGGCGCGGCCGACATGACCGGCGTGGAGACGAGCTTCGCGGCGATCGCCGCCGAGACGTTCGGCGTGTCGCCCGATCGCGTCCGCGTCGTGTACGCCGACACCGCGAGCGCGCCCTACGCCGGGATGAGCGGCGGCAGCAAGATCACCTACACCGTCGGCCGAGCGGTCGAGATGGCCGCCCGCGAGGCCCGGGAGCGGCTGCTCGATGTCGCCGCCGAGGAGCTCGAGATCGCCCCCGAGGACCTCGAGATCGTGGACGGCGCGGTGCAGCCGGTCGGAGTGCCGGCCAAGGCGATGGCGCTCGAGGACCTGGCCGGCAAGGTACTGACCTTCGGCAGCCCGTATCCGCCGGTCGAGGGCCTCGGCCGGGTGTCGCTGCCCGCGGCTCCCCAGTGCGCTGCCCACCTCTCGCACGTCCGCGTGGATCGCCACACCGGGGCGGTGACCGTGCTCGGCCACGTGATCGCCCAGGACGTCGGCCGCGCCCTGAACCCGGCGCTGGTCGAGGGCCAGATGTGCGGCGGCGTGGCCCAGGGTCTCGGCTGGGCGCTGCTCGAAGAGCTGGCCTACGACGAGCACGGGCAGCCGGCCACGGGCTCGTTCGTCGAGTACGCCATGCCCACCGCCGGCGGCGTCCCGGCCATCGACACCGAGATCGTCGAGGTGCCCACGCCCGAGGGCCCCTACGGCGCCAAGGGCGTCGGCGAGGCGCCGGTGGTCGGGGTGGCCGGCGCGGTCGCCAACGCGGTGGCCGCCGCCACGCAGGGCGCCCGGCTTCGTCGCCTGCCGATGACTCCCGAGCGGGTGTGGCAGGCGAGCACGCAGCGCTGAGGCGCCAGGCCGCTCCGGTCGCACACGAGCTCGCGCGCTGGGCGTCCGAGCTCGACCCATCGCCCACGGACGAGGTCCTGGCCCGGCGCTCGCTGCTCGACACCGTGGCGGTCATGTACGCCGGCCGCCGGGATCCCCGCGCGCCGCTGTTTGACCAGCTGACCGAGGCCGGGCGCTGGGCGGCGCTCGCCCACGTGCTCGACTACGACGACCTGCACATGCCGTCGACGACGCACATCAGCGCGGTCTGCGTCCCGGCCGCGCTCGCCTCGGCCGCGGGCGGCCCGGCCGCGGGCGGGGGCGACGCCGCGCGGGCCTATCTGGCCGGCGCCGGCGTGATGGCCCGGCTCGGCACCGCGCTCGGCTGGTCGCACTACAGTGCCGGCTGGCACGCGACGTGCACGGCCGGCGCGCCGGCGGCCGCCGTGGGCGCGGCGATCGCGCGCGGGCTCGACGCCGAGCGGACCGCGGTGGCCATCGCGCTGGCCATCCCCGCGGCCGGCGGGGTGCAGCGCGCGTTCGGAACGTCCGCCAAGTCGCTGCAGGTCGGTTTCGCGGTCGAGGCGGGGATCCGCGCGGCGCGCCTGGCCGAGGCCGGGGCGAACGCCGACGTGCAGGCGTTCGAGCAGTGGATGGCGCTGGTGGGCGGCGATCGCCAAGCGCTCGAGATGTCCGGCCCGGCCGTCCCGGCCGGCCTGGCGATCAAGCTGTACCCCTGCTGCTACGCGCTCCAGCGCCCGATCAGCGCGGCCGTGGAGCTCGGTCCGGTTGATCCGGCGCGGGTTCGGGCGATCCAGGTCAGGACGCCGGCCTGCTCGCTGGCACCCCTGATCCACCACCGCCCCCAGACGGGACTCGAGGGCAAGTTCAGCCTGGAGTACGGCATCGCCGCGGCGCTCCTGGATGGCCGGCCGGGCATCGAGAGCTTCGCCGACGACGCGGTGGTCCGCCCGGAGGCGGTGCGCCTGGGAGACCTCGTGTCGGTGGAGCTCGACCCTCGCGAAGACGGCGATCAGTTGCTGGCCGGCGAGATCGAGCTCACGGTCGTGCTCGAGGACGGCACCGAGCTGAGCACCGCGCTCTCACTGCCGCCCGGCGCCCCGGACCGGCCGCCCAGCGACGCCGAGCTGCGCACGAAGCTCGAGCTGTGCGCCGGCCCTGACGCCGGGGCACTGGCCGGGCTGGGGTGGGAGTCCGCCGCCAACTACCTGCGAGGGGTCGAACTGGGGAGCCGCGAGTAGTGGCACCGCACGCGCAAACGGCGGTGCCGTCCCGGTCGACCGCACGGCCGCGAGCTTGGGTCATACTCGTGATTCAGGGCGCAGCCCGGGCGGGCGCGGGCACGGGGCGGGGCGCCGGTCGACCAGCCGCCCTGGCGATGATCTCGCGCAGGGCAGCGATCTCGGCGTCGAGGGCAGCGCGGCCGGCGAGTGTGGGGCTCAGCCAGGTACGTCGACGGCGGCCGTCGTGGATCTTCTCGATGCGAATGTAGCCGGCGTCCTCGAGCCGGCTGAGGTTGCGCGAGAGGTTGCCGTCGGTGAGTTCCAGCGTTTCGCGCAGGTAGGCGAAGTCGGCGCGTCCGGCCTCGCAGAGCACGGCGAGGATGCCCAGGCGTGTGCGCTGATGCACCTCGTCGTCGAGGCGGCGCGTGGGATGACTCATGCGACGTCTCTTGCGCGGAGGCTGGCGCCGGCCGCCACGAGCGCCGCACCGAATGTCAGCTCGACGGTCCAGGGCGCCGCTTTGGCCAGGACCAGCGCCCCCGCGAGCGCGGCCGCTGGCGCGACCGCGAGCGCCGGGGCAGGACTTCGCAGCAGCCACCCTAGGCCCGCGTAGCCGACGAGGATCACCGTGACGGGCGCCAGCACCCCGGCCGCCTGGCCGCCCGTGGCGCCGGCCAGGATCCCGGCCGTGAACGCGGCGGCGCACATCGAGGCGGCGAGCACCCCGGCGCGCCGGCCGCGCCCGCCAACGCCGCGCAGGCGCGCACGGCCGCGGTAGTAGCGGCGCGTGAGCAGCATTCCGCTGGTGGCCGCGATGAGCCAAAACGGCACGAGCACCGCCGTCCCCATGATCGCCACCAGTGGCGCGCTGAGCATGGTCAGAAG
>JAFAYP010000584.1 GCA_019240305.1 Solirubrobacterales bacterium | reverse complement strand
CGAAGGCAGCCACGTTGACGTTGACGAAGCGCACGTCCGGGTCCTGGAAGGCTGACTTCGACGCGGTCGTGAAATCGCTCCAGCGCGTGCCGATCCCGATCACCAGGTCGGCGTCGCGGGCCAACCGGTTCGCCGCGCTCGAGCCCGTAGCCCCGATTGCTCCCAGACTAAGCGGATGGTCGGACGTGAGTGCGCCGCGACCCGCCATCGTCTCGCCCACGGGGATGCCGGTGGCGTCGACCAACGCGCGCAGGGCGACCGTGGCTTCGCTGTAGATCACCCCGCCGCCCGCGACGATCAGCGGACGGCGCGCCCCCCGGATCAGCTCGGCGGCGCGGCTGAGTGCCTCGGGGGCCGGGGGCTGGCGGTAGATCGTCCACACGCGGGGCTCGAGGAACGCGTCGGGCACCTCGAACGCCTCGGCCTGCACGTCCTCGGGCATGGCCAGCGTGACCGCGCCCGTCTCGGCCGGGTCGCTCAGCACGCGCATCGCCTCGAGCGCCGCCGCCATCAGCTGCTCGGGCCGCTCGATCCGCTCGTAGTAGCGCGACACCGGGCGCAGGCAGTCGTTCACCGACACCGTCGCGTCGTGGGAGACCTCGAGCATCTGCAGCACAGGGTGCGGCGTGCGGGTGGCGAACGTGTCGCCGGGCAGGAGCAGCACCGGCAGGCGGTTGATCGTGGCCAGGGCCGCGCCAGTGACCATATTGGTCGCTCCCGGGCCGACCGAGGTGGTGCATGCGAACGTGCTCAGGCGGTTGCGTTGCCGGGCGTAGCCGGCGGCGATGTGCACCATCCCCTGCTCGTTGCGCGCCGGGCTGTAGGGCAGCAGGTCGTGGTGCTGGTGAAGGGCCTGCCCCAGGCCGGCCACGTTGCCGTGCCCGAAGATTCCGTAGCAGCCGGCGATCAGGCGCTCGCGCCGCCCGTCGCGCTCGGTGCGCTGCACGGCCAGGAAGCGGACCAGCGCCTGGGCCACGGTCAGCCGGCTCATGCCAGGCTCCACGCCTGATCGACCTCGGCCCGCAGCCGCCCGAGCATCGTGTTCAGGTCGGGCAGATCCACTCCGAGCGCGCGCGCGGTGGCCGCGGCGTCGAGCCGGGTGTCGGCCGGAACGGGCTCACCGACCAGGGCATCGGGAGGCGGACCGACGTCGAGCAGCTCCTCGTCGAGCTCGAACACTCGGGTCGCGCGCCGCGCGAGCGTCACCCGGTCTGAGTGCTCGCCGCCGCAGCAATGCAGGATGCCGGTGGCCTCGAGCTCGAGCGCGCGCCGCACGAGCTCGGCCGCGTCGCTGGCCAGCGTGGGCGTGGCCAGCCGGTTGAGCCCCGGCCCGTCCCACAGCGTGAATCGCTCGCCGGCCCGCAGCGCGTCGACGAGCGACACCACCAGGTAGCCGAACCCGGCGTCCTGCGCACGCGGCGCGCTCGGCCGCGCGCGGTGCACGCCCTGCACGCCGGCGATCCGCGCGATCGTCCCCCGCCCGGCGCATTCGGTGACGATCAGCTCCGAGCACGCCTTGAGGAAGCCGTAGGTGTTGATCGGGTTGGGCGGCGCGGACTCGCCGGCCGGGCCCTGGGTGCCGTCGAACACCCAGTCGGTCGATACGAGCACCACGTGCGCATCGACGGCATTGGCCGCGGCGACCACGTGGCGGGTGGCACCCACGTAGGCATCCCACGCCCGGCGCCGGTCGGAGCGCAGCCCCGCCGGGTCGTTCCAGATCGCGGCGTGCACGATCGCGTCCGGCTTGGTGGCCAGCACCGAGCGGCGAACCAGGAGCTCATCGGTCAGATCGACGTGCTCGTGCGCGGGCGCCACCACCTCCGCTCCGTGCCTGTGGGCGAACACGTGGGCCAGGTTCGAGCCGACGAACCCCGACGCGCCGGTCAGGTAGATCCTCATGCTGCCTTAACGTCTTCTAGACGCACGGGGCGACTCTCTCGCAGCGAGCGCAGCGCCGCAAGTCCGATGACCAGCGGGGCGCGCGCGTCGCCCACCGACACCGGCGGCGTGGCCCCGGCCTTGACCGCGGCCACGAACGCCGACCACTCGCGGATGTAGCTCGGCAGATAGCGCTGAAGGAAGAAGTACGGGAGCGCCGGGCGCCGCTCGCCCGTCGCGGTCACCACCGCCCCGCCGTGCCCGTGCGGGTTCTCCGAGACCGCCATGCCCTCCGAGCCGAACACCTCGACGCGCTGGTCGTAGCCGTAGGCGGCCCGCCGCGAGTTGTCGATCGCGGTCAGGCAGCCGTCCTCGTGCACGAGCGTGACCAGCGCGGTGTCGATGTCCCCGGCCTCGGCGAATGACGCGTCGATGCGCACGGCACCGCGGGCGAACACCTCGACCACCTCGCGTCCGGTCACGAACCTGGCCATGTCGAAGTCGTGGATCATCATGTCGAGGAACAGGCCGCCACTGCTCTTCACATAGTCCAGCGGGGGCGGCGCCGGGTCGCGGCTCGAGATCCGGACCAGATGCGGCTCGCCCACCGCGCCCGAGCTGACCGCCTCCTGCACCGAGGCGTGCCCCGGGTCGAAGCGGCGGTTAAAGCCGATCTGGAACGGGACGCCGGCTCGCTCTATCGCCTCGAGCGCCCGGTCGAGCTCGGCCAGCTCCAGCGACACCGGCTTCTCGCAGAACACCGCCTTGCCCGCCTCCGCGGCCGCGATCATCAACTCCACGTGGGTGTCCGAGCTCGAGCAGATGGCCACCGCGTCGAGGTCTGAGCCGAGTATCTCCTCGACGCCCGCCGCGGCCGGCACGCCCAGGTCGGCCGACACGGTGCGGGCCGCGGGCTCATGCGCGTCGTACACGGCGCCGAGCGCGGCGCCCGGGACCTGGTGGGCGATCAGCTCGGCGTGCATCCGCCCGATCCGCCCGACCCCGATCACCCCGATCCGCAGCGGCGCCACGGCGGTCGCGATCACGCTCGTACCTCCTCCCAGGCGCCGCTCTGCGCCGAGCGAAACAGCGCGTCCTGCACCTTCGCCCAGGCGAGCGCATCCTCGAAGCTCGGCTCGAACGGGCGCCCCTCCGCCACTGCCGAGCAGAACTCGTAGTCCTCGATCGTGACCAGATCCTCAAACCCGATCGCATTGCCGCTGCCGGGCACGAACACGCCGTGGTGGCCGAAGCGCTCGCCGCCCAGCACGGTCGTGTAACCCGATCCGCGGTCCTCGGTGGCGCGATACAGCCGCAGCTCATTGAGCCGCTCGAGATTCCAGCCGAGCGCACCGCGCGTGCCGTAGACGTCGAAGGCGTTCTCGCTCTCGGGCCCGAGGAGCGTGCGGCTGGCCTCGACCGTGCCGCGGGCCCCCGAGGCGAACTCACACAGCATCGCCGCGTAGTCCTCGTTGGTCACCGGCGTGCGCGGGTCGCCCGGCCGGCCCCGGCCGTAGTGGCCCGCACCGTCGCCGGGCGAGGGACGCGAACGGATGAACGTCTCGATCGTTCCGGTCACGCGCGTGATCGGACCGAGCAGCATGTGCGCGAGGTCCACCGCGTGGCTCATCAGATCGCTGGTGACGCCGTACCCGGCCTGGTCGAGCTGGAAGCGCCAGGAGTTCAGGCCGAGCGGGTCGGCGCCGTACATCGAGAAGAACCGCCCGCGATAGTTGGTGATCTCGCCGAGCTCGCCACCCGCGATCAGCTCGCGCGCGTAGCGCACGAGCGGCGCCCACCGGTAGTTGTAGCCGACGCCGCTGATCACCCCGGCGCCGCGTGCGGCGTGCGCCGCCCGGGCGATCTGCTCGGGCATGCCGCCCACCGGCTTCTCGCAGAACACCGCCTTGCCCGCCTGCGCCGCGGCCTCGACGAGCTCCACGTGCAGCATGTTCGGCGCGGCGATGAACACCGCCTCGACGTCGGGGTCGTCGATCACCGCCTGCCATTCGACGCCGGCTCGCTTGAATCCGAACGAGCTCGTGGCCTGCTCCACGCGCGCGGGCAGCGCGTCGCTGCACGCGATCAGCTGCGGATCGAACGTCCGCTGCTCGAACAGCGTGGGGATCCGCAGCAGCGAGCGGCTGTGGGCCTGGCCGAGCCAGCCGAAGCCGATCACGCCGACGCCGATCCTGCGCCGGCGCCCGGCGCTCGCGGGCGCCCCGGCG
>JAFAYP010000493.1 GCA_019240305.1 Solirubrobacterales bacterium | reverse complement strand
GCGCGATCACCGCCGTCGCGGTGGTCGCCGAGCGCCTCGAGGTCTGCCCGCCCTGCGGGGGCTGCCGCCAGCGCCTGGCCGAGTTTGGCGGCTCCTCGACGCCGGTCTACCTTGGCCCGACGACGACCACCCTGGGCGAGCTCTTGCCGGGCGCGTTCGGGCGCGGGGCGCTGGGGTGAACCTGGGCAGCCCGCACGTCGGGATCGTGCTCGGGTCGGGCCTGGGCGCGGTCGCCGACGCCGTCGAGGACGCGGTCGTGATCGGCTACGAGGACCTGCCCGGCTTCCCGCGCCCGACCGTCGTGGGCCACGCCGGCCGGGCGGTGCTCGGACGCATCGGCGGCGTGCCCGTGGCGGTGCTGCAGGGCCGGGCGCATCTGTACGAAGGCGGTGACCCCGAGGCCGTCCGCACGCCGGTCCGCGCATTGCGCGCGGCGGGCGCCGAGATCCTCATCCTGACCAACGCCGCCGGATCGTTGCATCCGTCCGTCGGGCCGGGTTCGCTGATGGCGATCAACGATCACATTAACCTGACCGGAGTCAACCTGCTGACGGGTCCCAACGACGACGCCGTCGGCCCGCGCTTTCCCTCGTTGCGCGACGCCTACGATCCGGCACTGCTCGACGCCATGCGCTCATGCGCTCAGGATCTCGGGATCGCGCTGGCCGAGGGCGTGTACCTGGCGGTCACCGGGCCGAGCTTCGAGACGCCGGCCGAGATCCGTGCCTTCCGCACGCTCGGGGCCGACGCGGTCGGCATGTCAACGGTCCAGGAGACGATCCTCGCCCGCCACTGCGGCCTGCGGGTGGCCGCCGTGTCGGTGATCACGAACCTGGCCGAGGGCATGACCGAGGAAGCGCTGTCGCACGAGCAGACGCTGAGCGCGGCGCAGGAGGGCGCCGTCGATCTGACCCGGCTGCTGCTGGAGCTGATCCCGCGATGCTGACCGCCGAGCTCATCCGGCGAAAGCGCGACGGCGGCGAGCTGTCGGCCGAGGAGATCACGCAGCTCGTATCGGGGATCGCCGATGGGTCCGTGACCGACGCCCAGGTGGGCGCGCTGGCCATGGCGATCGTCTGGCGGGGGATGAGCCCGGCCGAGCGGGTGGCGCTGACCGGCGCCATGACGCGCTCGGGCGACGTGCTCGACTGGGGCTCGGCGGGGCTGTCCGGGCCCGTGCTCGACAAGCACTCGACGGGCGGAGTGGGCGACAAGGTCAGCCTGATCCTGGCACCGATCCTGGCCGCGTGCGGGGCGTTCGTGCCGATGATCTCGGGCCGGGGCCTCGGGCACACGGGCGGAACGCTCGACAAGCTCGAGTCGATCCGAGGCTATGACGTGACGCCCTCGAACGATCGCCTCCGCGAGGTGGTCGCCCGCGTGGGCTGCGCGATCGTCGGCCAGACGGCGCGCCTGGCCCCGGCCGACCGCCGCCTGTACGCGATCCGCGACGCCACCGGCACGGTCGAATCGATCCCGCTGATCGTCGGCTCGATCCTGTCCAAGAAGCTCGCCGCCGGCCTCGACGCGCTGGTCATGGACGTCAAGGTCGGCTCGGGCGCGATGCTCCCCGAGCTCGACCGCGCGCGGGAGCTCGCCCGGGCGATTGTCGAGGTGGCCGTCGGCAACGGCATGCCCACGGTGGCGCTGCTCACCGACATGAACCAGGTGTTGGGACGGACCGCGGGCAACGCGGTCGAGGTGCGCGAATCGATCGACCACCTGACCGGCGCCGCGCGCGACGAGCGCCTGCTCGAGGTGACGCTCGCGCTATGCGCCGAGCTGCTCGTGGTCGGAGGGCTCTACGACGACGTGGACGACGCGCGGCGCGGAGCCGTTCGCGCGCTCGAAAGCGGCGCCGCCGCCGAGCGCTTCGACGCGATGGCCGCCGAGCTGGGCGGCCCGGCCGGCCTGATCGAGGACCCCGATCGCCACCTTCCCCGCGCGCCGGTGACCGCGCTCGTCGAGCCGACGGACGCCGGGATCGTCAGCGCGATCGACGTGCGCGCGGTCGGGATCGCGGTGGTCAGCCTGGGCGGCGGGCGTGCCCGCGAGCACGACCCAGTCGACCATGCCGTCGGGCTGACCGAGGTGGCGGCGCTGGGCGAGCGCGTTGAACCCGGTGGCCGGCCTCTCGCGCGCGTACACGCGCGCGATCAGGAGAGCGCGCCGCGGGCGGCCGATTCGGTGCGGGCGGCGTTCACCGTCGGAGACTCGCCGGGCGCGATTCCCAGGCCCGTGATCGAGGCTCAGCGGACCGTGTAGACGCCGGTCGAGACCTCGTGGTAGCCCTTGGCGCCGACGCTCCGGGCCAGCGGGCTGCGCGGATCCTCGCCGTCGGCCAGGCGATCGAGCGCGTGGCGGAAGTCGTAGCGCGGCGCCCAGCCGAGCTCCGTACGCGCTCGCTCATTGACATACACCCGCTCGATGGCGTCAAACATCCGCCAGCCGCGCACCGAAAAAACATCATCAAAATCGGGATACAGGCGGCGGACCGCCGACGGGAGGTCGGTGCGGATGGCCGACAGGTCGCTGGGCGTGAACGGGGAGGTCGCGCTGATGATGTAGCGGCCGAATCCGATACCCGGTGCGCGCTCGAGCGCCCGCAGGTGCGCGCTGACCACGTCCTCGAGATCGACGCGCCGGTAGAGCAGCTCGTTGACCTTGATGTTCAAATCCTCGTAGGCGGAGCGCACCTCCTCGCGATCGTCGGGCTCGGGGAAGAAGCGGCCGGTGCGCAGGATCAGGATCGGCAGGCCGTGGTCGCGGGCGATCAGCTCGCACAGGTCCTCGGCCGCGGTCTTGGTCACGCCGTAGATATTGCGCGGGACGGGGACGACGTCCTCGGTGATCCACGCGGCCGGCGCGCCCGCGTCGGGGGTCAGCGCCCGGCCGAACGCGCTCGTCGTGCTGGTGAAGATGAAGCGGCTGACCTCGGCCTCGACCGCCTCCTCGAGCAGGTGCAGCGTGCCGGCGATGTTGGTCTCGACGAACTCGAGCCGGCTGTGGGAGGCCACGTGGGGCTTGTGCAGCGTGGCCGCGTGCACGACGCCATCCACGCCGGCCATGCAGCGGTGGACGGTCTCGCGATCGGCGATCGACCCGACCACGGTCGTGTGCGAGGACTCGAGCCGGTCGAGCCCGATGACCTCGTGCTCCTGCCCGGACAAGACACGGACCAGCGCCTCTCCGAGGTGTCCAGCGCTGCCGGTGACGAGGATCCGCACCCTAGAGGCTTATCAGACGCACCTGATAAACCCACTGCGATGCTGACCAAGGCCGAGCTTCACGTCCACCTCGAGGGAACCGCCCCGCCCGAGCTCGTGAGCCGCATCGCGGCGCGCAACGGGCTCGAGCTGCCTCGGCAGATGCTCTCGAGCGACGGACGCTTTCACTACACGGACTTCCTGCACTTCCTGCGCACCTACGACCTCGCGGCCAGCGTGATCCGCACCGGTGAGGACTACCGCGACATCACCTACGAGTACCTGTGCTCGTGCGCGGACGGCGGCGCGATCTATGTCGAGCTGACCGCCTCGCCCGATCACGCGGCACTCGTTGGCATGAGCGACGAGGAACACTGGGACGGAATCGCCCGCGGGATCGACGACGCCCGGCGCGACACGGGCATCGAGGGCCGGATCCTCGTCTCCGCCGTGCGCAACTTCGGCGTCGAGCAGGCCCTCCGCGTCGCGCGTCACGCCGCCGAGCGCCCGCACCCGTACGTGGTCGGCTTCTCGATGGCCGGCGACGAGGCCGGCTTTCCGGCTCAGGACTTCGCCGAGGTGTACCTGGTGGCGGCCGAGGCGGGGCTCGGCTGCACGATCCACGCGGGCGAGTGGGCGGGGGCGGACAGCGTCCGCGCCGCGCTCGAGCTGCCGGTCACGCGGATCTCGCACGGCGTCCGCTCGATCGAGGATCCGGCCGTGGTGTCCGAGCTGGCCGCGCGCGGGATCGTGCTCGAGTGCTGCCCGACCTCGAACGTCGTACTGGGCGTGTACGACTCCTACGAGGAGCATCCGCTGCCGGCGCTGCGCGACGCCGGCGTCCGCGTGACGCTCGGCTCAGACGATCCGCCCTACTTCGGGGCGAGCATCGAGGGCGAGTACGGGATCTGCTCGGCGCGGTTCGGCTGGGGCGAGGACGAGCTGCGCGAGATCACCCGCACCGCGATCGAAGCTGCGTTCTGCGACGAGGAATTGAAGGCCGGGCTTCGTAAGCTTGTTTAAGCGATGAGTGTCGGCAAGGCCAAAGCAGTCGCCCCGAAGGAGGGCGCTCCCGGTCCCGGGGAATTCCGGTTTGTCGCGCCGTGCTTCACCGGGATCGATGAGGGGCTCATCCGCGATCACCTGGAGCGCGATCACTTCTTCTGGCTCGACCTCCATGCACCCGGCCACGAGGAGCTGGCCAAGCTACGTGAGATCTTCGGCTTTCATCCGCTCGCCTTGGAGGACACCGAGCACTTCGGGCAGCGTCCCAAGCTCGACGATTACGGCGACTACGTCCTGCTCGTGTTCTACGGGGCGTGGCGCCACCAGGAGCGCGATCCGAACCCCCTGCGCGAGGTGCACCTGTTCATCAGCGGCCGGTATGTGGTGACCGTCCACCGTGATCCCCTGCCGGTGCTCGACCAGCAGCGCGAGCAGCTGGACGGCCGCCTGTTGCACAGCGAGCAGTTCATCCTCTACCGCATCCTCGACGCCCTGGTCGATAGCTTCTTCCCGTTGCTCTCCGATATGGACGACGAGATCGACGAGCTCGAAGCCGCGATCCTGTCCAACCCGACCGACGGACAGCTCCAGCGGCTGTTCGCGCTCAAGCGCCAGCTCGTCGCGATGCGCAAGGTCATATCGCCCCAGCGCGACCTGTTCGCCACCTCGGTGGACCGCATCGCCGGGCTGCCCGGGCTGGAGCTCGACGAGCGCGACTACTTCCGCGACATCTACGACCACCTGATCCGCATCAGCGACCTGATCGACTCTTATCGCGACCTGCTCTCGAGCGCGACCGATCTGTACCTGTCCACGGTTAGCAACCGTCAGAACGACGTCATGAAGCAGCTCACGGTGATCGCCACGATCTTCCTGCCGCTCGGGTTCATCACGGGGTTCTTCGGTCAGAACTTCGGCTTCATGGTCAACCACTTGCTCACGCCCGAATGGGCGTTCTTTGTGGTTGGGGTCGGCAGCATGGTGGCCACCTGCGTGGGCCTGCTGGCCTTCTTCCGGCGCAAGGGCTGGGTTTAGAGCCTGGTCGGTTGGCCGGGTGAGCGGGGC
>JAFAYP010000255.1 GCA_019240305.1 Solirubrobacterales bacterium | reverse complement strand
TTGGCGCGCCGCACCTCGTCCTGGGCGCCGGCGGCGAGCATCGCATCGACGCGAGCATCGATCCGCTCGTAGAGCTGCCGGCGGTCGAGGACGAGCCCGACGAGCAGCGTCGGGCGGCGAGTGCTGTCCGTCCACAGCTCGGAATCCTCGGCGCGACGCTCCAGCTCGCCGGCGTCGAGGAGCTCGAGCGCCCTGACGATCCGCTGGCGGTCTCCGGGCTCGATCTCCTCAGCCGCCCACGCCGCGCGCTCGCGCAGCACCCCGTGCAGCGCGACTGGCCCGCGTCGCTCGAGCTCGCCGAGCCACCGCTCGCGGACTCCCTCGGGCGGCGGCGGACGGAGGCGGAGCTCGGCCAGAGCGGCCCGCAGGTAGAGGCCGGTTCCGCCCACCACAATCGGTCTGGCGCCGGCGGCGAGTAGCGCGTCGATCTCGGCGTGGGCGAGCTCGGCGTACTGGCCGGCGCTGAAGCTCGCGTCGACCGGCAGGAACGAGATCAGCCGGTGCTCGAGCTGGGCCCGTTCCTCGGGGCCCGCCGCTCCGGTCAGCGTCTCGAGCCCCTGGTAGACCTGGAGCGCGTCGGCCGAGACGGCCACGGCGCGCTCGCCGATCCCCCGCAGCAGTCGAGCCAGCTCGATCGCCACGTCGGTCTTGCCCACGCCGGTCGGGCCGAACAGGGCGATCACCTCCGTCCGCGGCACGGCCGGGAGTATCGCTGAGGCGATCGACCGCGAGGGATCGGGCCCGGAGTATGGTGCAGCGATGCGCGCTGGAGCGACCGCGTGAGCATCCGGATCGGGACGGGCATCTCCACCGAGCTTGACCCGCTCGAGGCGGCCACGGTGGCCGCGCAGTCGGCGGCCGAGGCGCTGGACGGTGCGCCGGCCGATCTGGCCCTGCTGTTCGCCAGCGGCTCGCACCTGGTTGCGCCGGAGGCGACGCTCGAAGGCGTGCACGCCACGCTGGCCCCCCGCGCGCTGATCGGCTGCGGCGCCGGGGGCGTGCTCGGCGGGGCCGCGAGCTCGAGCAGGGCACGGCGCTGACCGTGTGGGCGGCCTCCTTCGAGGACGGTGTGGCGACTCCGTTCCACGCCTCGGTGATGGGTGATGAGCCGGAGTACGTGGTCACTGGCTTACCCGCTCTCGACGGATCGAGCGGCGTGCTGCTGCTCTCCGATCCCTACTCGTTCCCGACCGACATCGTGCTCGACGCGCTGGCTCAGGACGCACCCACGGTCCCCGTGCTCGGCGGGATCGCCAGCGCCCGGACCGCAGCCGGCGACGCCGCCTTGTTCTGCGGCGAGGATGTGTGCGACAGCGGAGCCGTCGGGGTCAGGCTGAGCGGCGTGGAGATGCTGCCGTGCGTCTCACAGGGGGCGGCCCCGATTGGACGCGAGATGACGATCACCGCGGCCGAGGGGAACGTGATTCACGAGCTGGCGGGCCGGCCCGCGCTGGAGATGCTCCAGGTGATCATCGCCGAGCTCTCGCCGCGCGAGCAAGGGCTGGTCGCGGGCGGTTTGCTGATCGGCATGGTGATCGACGGGGGCAAACCCGAGTACGAGCAGGGCGACTTCCTGGTTCGTGGCGTGCTGGGCGCGGATTCGCAGTCCGGCTCACTCGTGGTCGGCGCCCCGGTGGAGGCGGGTCAGGTCGTACGGCTGCATGCCCGCGACGCACGCTCAGCCGACGAGGACCTCCACCAGGCGCTCAAGCTCCGCGTCCAGGCGCTCGCCGGAGAGCAGCCCGCCGGGGCGCTGGTATTCACCTGCAACGGCCGGGGCAGCGCCATGTTCGGGATTCCCGACCACGACGTAGAGGCGATCGGGCACGAGCTGGGCGGAGCGCCGGCCGCCGGCTTCTTCGCGGCCGGCGAGATCGGACCCGTCGGCGGGCGAAGCTTCTTGCACGGCTTCACGGCAACGCTCGCGGTGTTCCCCAGAGGATCGTGACGGCGCTCTCCGGAAGGGTGCTGCTGACGGGGGCGAGCGGCGGCCTCGGCCATGCCATCGCCCGGACGCTCGCTCCGCTCGCCTCGGAGCTGGTCCTGACCTCTCGCCGGTCCGAGATGCTGGAGGCGCTCGCGGCCGAGCTCGGGGCTCGGGTGATCGTGTGCGATCTGGCGGTTCGCGACGAGGTGGAGCGGCTGATCGGAGAGGTCGAGCCGCTCGACGTGTTGATCGCCAACGCCGGCGTGTCCGCGTCAGGCCGATTGGACGAGCTCTCCCAGGACGAGGTCGATCGCATGCTCGAGATCAACCTGAGGGCTCCAATCGCGCTGGCTCGGGCGTTCGCACCCGGAATGGCGGCGCGCGGGCACGGCCACATCGTGTTCATGTCCTCCCTGCAGGGCAAGGCGGCCACCCCGGCGGCGCCGATCTACGTGGCCACCAAGTTCGGGCTGCGGGGATTCGCCCTCGGCCTGCGCCAGGATCTGCGGCTACACGGGGTCGGGGTGTCGGTGGTTCTCCCCGGCTTCATCCGCGACGCCGGCCTGTTCGCCGACTCCGGCGCGAAGCTGCCCCCCGGGATCGGCACCCGATCCCCCCAGGACGTGGCCGACGCGGTGCGCGCGGCGATCGAGGGCAACCGGGCCGAGATCGATGTGGCCCCGGTGGGACTGCGCCTGGGCACGGCGGTCGCGTCGCTGGCGCCGGCCTTTGCCGCCGCCGTCAGCCGCCGCCTGGGCAGCGAGAAGATCGCTGCGGAGATCGTGGCCGGCCAGCGCGCGAAGCGGTAGCCGCACCATCTGACACCCGCCCGGTTCCGTCGCGGCGTCACTGGGTAAGTTCGACTCATGGACGACACCGCCTTCTGGCGCGAGCTTGGACAGCAGCTTCGCGTCGACTCGATCCGCTCGAGCGACGCCGCCGGCTCGGGCCACCCCACCTCATCGATGTCTGCCGCCGACCTCATGGCGGTGCTGTTGGCCAAGCACCTGCACTACGACTTCGGACGACCG
>JAFAYP010000012.1 GCA_019240305.1 Solirubrobacterales bacterium | reverse complement strand
CGGCCATCCGCGCGTTGCGCTCGGCGGTGTTGAAGCCCTCCGTGTACCACTCCTTCAGATAGGTCGACTGGAGGATGGCGTGGTCGATGTGGCCGGCTTCGAACACGTCGTGGACGTAGTCCTCCTCGGAGTACTTCATGAACTTCTGTAGCGGCCAGTGCGTCTCGGGCGGCCCTAGCCCCATGTAGGCGTGGAAGCACTCGATCCAGCCCTTGGCGTATTGCTCCTGCCCCTTGACCCAGTTGTCAGGGCTCGCGTCCCAGAAGTGCTGATGGCCGTCGACGACGAAGTACTTCTCGCCATCCTTCTCGTACATGCCCGCTCCTCTCGTCCGGTGGTGGGGGCACTCTACTCCCGGCCTGGTGGTGCGCTTGGAGTTTTTCTGGGGCCTCGCTTTCGCTCGGCGTCCGTGGGGCCGGGCGGCCCCGTCCGGTCAGTCCTCGGGGTCCTGGGGCGTCGGGAAGTCGCGGTCGATGAGCTCGATCCGATAGCCGTCCGGATCGGCGACGAAGCAGATGCGCCCGATCTCCGGGCGACCACCCGGCGAATACGGCGGGCGCTCGGGCTCGATGCCCCGGGAGCTCAGCTGCGTGAGCAGCGCGTCGAGATCATCGACCACGACCGCCATGTGGTTGTAGCCGTCGCCGAGGTCGTAGGGCTCATCGCGATCGCGGTTGACGGTCAGCTCGAGCGTGTCGCCGTCGCCGGGCAGCCCCATGTAGATGTTGTAGGCGGTCTCGAAGTTGAGCTGTCCGCGGCGCTCGAATCCGAGCGCCTCGTAGAAGCGCACCGAGGCCTGGGGATCGCGGACCCGCACGCAGGTGTGGACGTAGCGCATCGGCGGCAATCTACCCGGGTAGGACAGGGGGAGAACGAGGTTCGAGCGAGGAGAACTGTGATGGGCGATAGCGATGCGGCCAAGCCGACCGAGCAACGGGGCGGAGCGCCACCGGGCGAGCAGGAGGCGCGCGAGAAGGGTCCGTGGGCGGCCCACGCGCGCGAGGGAGTCGTGCCGCCAGAGCTCGGTGGCTCGGACGCGCCGGAGGAGCAGCTGTCCGAGGACCCCGAGCTGGGCAGCCAGGTGCTCGGAGGACCAGCGGACTCGCAGGAGCCGGCGACCGAGTCCGGCATCGACCCGGGCGCCGGGGACCGTGCCGATGCCACGACGGACGGCGGACCCGCGGCGCCGCCCAGCGGCGAGCCCGACCTCAAGGACGCGGCCAGCGGGCCGCGCCGCCTCGATGTCGAATCGGCCGAGTAACTCACCGCGGCGGCGCGAGGCCGCCGTCAGACCTCTCGGCCTGCCGGCTTCCTCGCGCCTTGGAAGCCCGGCCGGGCGAACTGAATGCCCTAAGAGCCGAGCCTCGGCGCACCGTTACCCCGCGAGCACAGCGTGTAACGCGAAGGTGATGGTCAGGCGCGTCATGACGAGCGATGCGAGGGTTTCGCGCACGCCGGGGTTCGTGGCGCTCCAGGCATTCCTCCCTGGAGCGCTCGCACATCACGCTCGCGCGCGGCCGCGACCGGCCGGGGCGCTACCTTGAGCGCGATGTCGGGCGCCTCGAGCGACGGGGAGCCGCGCAGGCCACGCGAAACGATCCGGGTGGTGATCGCCGACGACCACCCGGTGGTCCGACGCGGGCTCCGGGAGTTGCTCGAGGCCGAGCGCGACTTTGAGGTGGTGGCCGAGGCGGGTGACATCGCCGGTGCGCGCCGCTACGTGCGCGGCCACCATCCGGACGTCCTCGTGCTCGACCTGAACATGCCCGAGGGATCGAGCCTCGACTCCGTTCCCGACATCCGGACCGAAGCCCCGAACACCGCGATCGTGGTGTTGACCATGCAGGACGAGCCCGCCTACGTCCGGCAGGCCCTGGGGGCGGGGGCGCTCGGCTACGTCCTCAAGGATGCGGCCGATGACGAGTTGGTCGAGGCGGTCAGACGGGCGGCCGCCGGCGACACCTATCTCAATCCTCGGCTCGGGGCGCGCGTGGCCGCCGTGCGGTTCGGCCCGCCGGATGGCCTGTCCGAGCGCGAGGTGGAAGTGCTCAAGCTGATAGCGCTCGGTCACACCAACGCCGAGATCGCCGCGCAGCTGTATCTGTCGGTGCGCACGGTCGAGACCCACCGGTCGCACATCCAGCACAAGCTCGGGTTGGGAACCCGGTCTGCCCTCGTGCGCTATGCGCTCGATCACGACTTGATCTCGGGTTGACCACCGCTTGATCGGGATCCGCGGGTTTGCCGCGACAGGCGGCCGGATCCCGATCTACCGGCTGATCTCGCGGACGTACTCCCGGGAGGTGTGAGTTCTCGATCTAGCCACCGGACCCCTTTTATGCGCGCCGGCGGGGAAGTCCTGGGCGGTTGACGGCGTCCATGCGGTGCGGAGGCACCACCACCGCGACCAAGAAGGAGAGACATGATCTCCGATCAGCCCCCGCGCCGAATTTGCCGCACCGCGCAACCGCTCGCGCTCGCCCGAAGAACGTGCTTACTGGCGGCGAGCTGCCTTTGCGGTCTGCTCACGCTGGGCGCGGCGAGCGCGCAGGCGGCGCCGTTCATCGGTCCGTTCGCTCCCAATCCCGCGCCGATCGCCACGACCGTCCCGCCCAACGGGGACGTGAACCCGTACGGCATCGTGACCGTGCCGAACAGCATCGGGTCGCTGCGCCGGGGCGATGAGCTCGTGAGCAACTTCAACAACTCGGCCAACCAGCAGGGGACCGGCACGACGATCGTCGAGATCCCCCCCGCTGGCAACGACGGGACCGCGGGCGATGCGTCCGTGTTCGCCCAGATCAACCCCAACACGCTGCGCGGGCGGTGCCCCGGCGGCGTGGGCCTGACCACGGCGCTGGCGGTGACCCGCACCGGGTT
>JAFAYP010000632.1 GCA_019240305.1 Solirubrobacterales bacterium | reverse complement strand
GTCTTGGCGTCGCCCACCGAGGCGCGGACGTAGGCCTCGAAGCGGGGCGTCATCGCGTGCTCGAGCTGCTCGGCCTCCTCGTGCACGTCGTCCCACGGCACGCCCACGACGTCGGTCAAAAACCGTTCGATCATCCGGTGACGGCTGACGATCTGCTCGGCGTGCTCGCGCCCGGATCGTGTGAACTCGATCATCCGCTCGGCGTTGCGGGCGATATAGCCGTCGCGCTCCAGGCGGGCGAGCATCTCATGCACGGTCGGGGCGGAGAGCTGCATGGCCCGGGCCAGGTTCGCGCCGGTCATCGGCAGGCCGGCCTCGAACAGCCAGAACAGCATCTCGAGGTACTCCTGTTCGGCGACCGTGCCGTGCGCGGAGATCATGACCGGATCGTATCGACCGCGCATCGCCTAGCATCGCGGCCCGTGTCGCCCTTGCCCCTGAAGCCGCCGGTCCAGCCTCAGCTCGCTCGTTCACGGGCCGAGTTGCCGGTCGGCGAGCAATGGTCCTACGAGCCCAAGTACGACGGCTTCCGGGCGATCGTGTTCGTGGACGGCGAGCCGACCATGATCCAGTCCCGGGGCGGCAAGCCGCTCGGGCGCTACTTCCCGGAGCTGCGCTTCCCGGCCGGGCGCTATGTGCTCGACGGCGAGATCGTGATCGACGATCCCGACGGCGGTCAGGACTTCGACGCCCTCCAGAACCGGATCCACCCGGCCACCTCGCGCATCAACATGCTCGCCGAGCAAACGCCGGCTCGATACGTCGCCTTCGACCTGCTGGCGGTCGACGACGAGTCGTGGCTGGAAAGGCCACTTTCCGCGCGCCGGTCCCGGCTCGAGGAGCTCGCGGGCGACCAGATCGACCTGACGCCGCTGACCAACGATCGCGAGCAGGCCGAGCCGTGGCTGCGCAGCGGCGAGGGAGTGGTGGCGAAGGACTGCAACGCCCCCTACCGCCCCGGCGAGCGCACCGGCATGATGAAGATCAAGCGGGTGCGGACGATCGACGCGGTCCTCGCCGGTTGGCGTCCCGGCAAGGAACCCGACACGGTCGGGTCGCTGATCCTCGGCCTCTACGACGAGGCCGGCAAGCTGCACATCGTTGGCCACTGCTCTGGGCTGAAGGCGGCCGAGAAGCGCTCCCTGGTCGGCAAGCTGGCCGAGTACGAAACCGGCGAGCGCGGCCACGGCGACCCCAGCCGCTGGCAGAGCGAGCGGGAGCTCGAGTGGATCTCGCTGCGCCCCGAGCTGGTCATCGAGGTCACCTTCGACCATGCCAGCGGCGGGCGCATCCGCCACGGCACCAAGATCCTGCGCTGGCGCGAGGACAAGGCACCTTTGGAGTGCAAGCTGGAACAGATGTCGCGGTGAGCGACGCCGACGCGATCGTCGTGGGCGCCGGCCTCGCCGGCCTGGTCGCAGCGGCCGAGCTGGCCGCCGCCGGCCGCCGCGTGATCCTGGTCGACCAGGAGCCCGAGGCATCGTTGGGGGGGCAGGCGTTCTGGTCCTTCGGCGGCCTGTTCTTCGTCGACAGCCCCGAGCAGCGCCGCGCGGGGGTCAAGGACTCACCGGAGCTGGCCCTCCAGGACTGGCTGGGCAGTGCCGGCTTCGACCGCCCCGAGGACCACTGGCCGCGCAAGTGGGCCGAGGCCTACGTGGAGTTCGCCGCGGGTGAGAAGCGCCAGTGGCTCCATGACCAGGGCGTGCGCTTCTTCCCCACTCCGGGGTGGGCCGAGCGCGGCGGCTACCTGGCCACCGAGCACGGCAACTCGGTGCCGCGCTTTCACATCACGTGGGGCACCGGTCCGGGGCTGATCGAGCCGTTCGCCCGGCGGGTACGCGAGGGCGTGGTGCGCGGCAAGGTGACGCTGAAGTTCCGCCACCGGGTCGATGGCCTGACCACCAACGGGGGCGCCCTGAACGGCGTGTCGGGAACCGTGCTCGAGCCAAGCTCGGTCGCCCGCGGGGAACCCAGCTCGCGCACCGCGGTGGGCGAGTTCACGCTGAACGCGCCGGCCGTCATCATCACCTCGGGCGGGATCGGCGCCAACCACGAGCTGGTACGAGCGAACTGGCCATCGACCCTGGGCACGCCGCCGCAGCGGATGCTCTCGGGCGTGCCCGACCACGTCGACGGCCGCATGATCCAGATCTGCCAGGACTCCGGCGGCAATGTGATCAACCCCGACCGCATGTGGCACTACACCGAGGGGATCGAGAACTGGAGCCCGATCTGGAGTCGCCACGGGATCCGCATCCTGCCCGGGCCTTCGTCGCTGTGGCTCGACGCCCGTGGCCGGCGCCTGCCGGTGCCGCTGTTCCCCGGCTTCGACACGCTGGGCACGCTCGAGCACCTCATGAAGACCGGCTACGACTACAGCTGGTTCGTGCTCACCCAGAAGATCATCGAGCGCGAGTTCGCGCTGTCGGGCTCCGAGCAGAACCCGGACCTGACCGGGCGCGACGTCCGGCAGGTCATCTCGAGCCGCCTGTCCAAGGGCGCGCCGCCGCCGGTCGAGGCGTTCAAGCGCCACGGCCCCGACTTCGTGGTCGAGCACGACCTGGGTGCGCTGGTCCGCCGCATGAACGCACTGACCGGCGAGGAGCTGATCGACGCGGGCGAGCTTACGCGAGAGATCAAGGCGCGCGATCGTGAGCTGGCCAACCCGTACACCAAGGACCTCCAGATCACCGCGATCCGCGGCGCCCGCCGGTACATCCCGGACCGCCTGAGCCGGGT
>JAFAYP010000449.1 GCA_019240305.1 Solirubrobacterales bacterium | reverse complement strand
CTCACCCGCGAGTGCCTCGACTACGGCAAGGGCGCCAAGATCGTCGGCGGCGTCACCCCCGGGCGCCTTGGCCGCGACGTGCACGGCGTGCCCGTGTTCGACACGGTCGCGCAGGCGGTCGAGCATCACGGCGCGCCGATCGACGGGTCGGTGGTCACCGTTCCGCCGGCGTTCACCAAGGACGCCGTGTTCGAGGCGATCGAGAACGGCGTCAAGCTGGTCGTGATCGTCACCGAGCGCATCCCGCGCGGGGACGTGGCCCAGATGGTCGAGCTCGCGGCCGAGCACCAGGCGCGGATCATCGGGCCGAACTGCCTGGGGATGATCGTGCCCGACGTGATCAAGATGGGTGGGATCGGCGGCCCGGCCAAGGACGCTGCCAAGTCCTACACCCCCGGCTCGGTGGGCGTGATCTCTCGCAGCGGCGGCATGACCACCGAGATGTCCTCGACGCTGACCGCGGCCGGGCTCGGGCAGTCGACCGCCGTGTCAATCGGCGGCGATGCGATCATCGGCTCGACCTACGCCGAGCTGATGCCGCTGTTCGAAGCCGACGCCCAGACCGAGGCGATCGTCATCTACACCGAGCCGGGCGGCCGGATGGAGGCCGAGTTGGCGCGCTGGGTGACCGAGAACGACTCGCGTCTGCCGATCGTCGCGTTCATGGCAGGTCGCTTCATGGACGAGATGCCGGGCATGAGCTTCGGCCACGCCGGCACGATCGTCGAGGGCAAGGAGGACACCGCAACCGAGAAGATCGCCCGGCTGGCCGACGCGGGGATCGTCGTGGCCGAGGAGATCTCGGAGATCCCGCGGATCGTCTCCGAGCGGATCGGCGCCGCCGTATGAGCGAGGCGCTGTTCATCGCGGTCGAGGTCGAGGAACGGGCTGCACGCGACGCGGAGCTGGCCGCCAAGCTCGAGGAGGTCTGCCCGGTCGACATCTTCCGGGCGGGCGAGAACGGCGTCGAGATCGTGGAGGAGAACCTCGACGAATGCGTGCTGTGCGAGCTGTGCATCAACGCCGCGCCCCCCGGCGTGGTACGGGTGGTCAAGCTGTACTCGGGCGAGACGCTCCCGGCCTAGGGCCGCCCCGGACCAGGCGCCGGCGAGCCGCCGCACTCAGCGGCCGGTAAGTCTCCCCTGCGGCGTCCAGGTACCAGGCCTGCCTTCCTTCACCCGGCTCCGGGAGGCCCGGCTCCGGCGTCAAGGCGTGCACCGGTATCGTCAATCCCCCCTTGAGCGTGGAGCTCCGCATCCGCGACGCGCAGCCCGAGGACGTCGAGTTGATCTACAGCTGGATCGTCGAGCTGGCCGAATACGAACGCGCCCGCGAGCAGGTGCGAGCCACTCCGGGGATGCTCGAGGATGCGCTGTTTGGACCGCGTCCCACGGCCGAGGCACTCATCGCCGAGACCGCGGTTGACGGGGCGGCACCGAAGCCCGCCGGATTCGCCCTGTTCCACCTCACGTTCTCCACCTGGGAAGGCCGTGCCGGCATCTGGCTCGAGGATCTCTACGTGCCGGCGGCCGGGCGGCGGGCCGGGGTCGGGAATGCGCTGATCTCGCGCCTGGCCGAGATCGCCCTTCAGCGCGGCTACACCCGGCTTCAGTGGGCGGCGCTGGACTGGAACACGCCCGCTCTGGACTTCTACGCCAAGATCGGTGCGGCCCGGCTGGATGACTGGAAGATCCACCGGCTCGACGGCGAGGCGCTGGCCCGCGTGGCCGAGCGCGCGGACCCCCGCGGGTGATGAGCGATCCCGCCGCGGGCGCCGCTCCGCAGCGGGGCGAGCCCTCGCTGCGGACGATCGGCGTTCACTGGCTGCGAATCGGCATCACCGGCTTCGGCGGTCCGCCCACGCACATCGCGCTGCTGCGCCGCCTGGTCGTCGAGCAGCGCACGTGGGTCGACCAGCGCGAGTTCGAGGATGCGTTGGCCGCTTGCAACCTGCTGCCGGGCCCCGCCTCGACCCAGCTGTCGATCTTCCTGGCGCGACGCCTCGGCGGCGCACGCGGCGCGATCATCGGCGGACTCGGATTCATCCTTCCGGCGGTCATCCTGGTCACGGGGCTGTCGGCGCTGTTCTTCGGCCAGGCACCGCCGGCGTGGGTGCGTGGAGCCGGCGCAGGTGCCGGCGCGGCCGTGGCCGCGGTGGCTGTGCAGGCCGGCGCCGTCCTGGCCAGGCCGAGCCTCGAGCAGGCGGCCAGCCGGGGGCGCTGGGTGGGCTACCTCGCGCTTGGGCTGGTCGCGGCCGCGCTGATCGGGCCGTACCTGGTGCTGGTCCTGCTCGCCTGCGGAGTATTCGAGCTGGCCATCGCCGGGCGCCTGAGCGAGCGGGATCGCCTTCATGGCTGGGGTCCGATCGCCATACCGGCCGTCGCGGCAGCCGCCGTCGGCGGAATCGGCTCGCTGGCGTGGGTGGCGTTCAAGGTCGGTGCCCTGTCCTACGGCGGGGGGTTCGTGATCATCCCGCTGATGCAGGGCGACGCGGTGCACACCTACCACTGGATGACGTCGTCGCAGTTCCTCGACGCGGTCGCCCTGGGACAGGTGACGCCGGGTCCGGTCGTGTCCACCGTGGCCGCGGTCGGCTACGCCGCTGATCGCGTCGGCGGCGCCGCGCTCGCCGCCGCGGTGGCCTTCGCGCCGTCGTTCACGTTCGTGCTGGTCGGGGGCGGCCGATTCGAGCGGATCCGCGCGAGCGCTCGGGCCCGCACGTTCCTGGCCGGCGCCGGCCCCGCGGCCATCGGGGCCATCCTGGGCGCGGCAATCCCGCTGGCCGGCGCCCTACGCGAGACGTGGCAAACCGGCGTGCTGGCCGCCGCCGCGGTGGCGTTGCTGATCGCCCGACGGGGTATCGTCGTAACACTGCTCGGCGCCGGGGTCGCCGGGGTGGTGATCGCCCTGGCCGGCGGGCCAGTGCCGCGCTGAGCGCACAACCACAGGGAAGTCAGCCATGGAGCAAGACCCCAGAACCGCAGTGGAGGGGCTCGATCCCAACGAGCTCGAGCACGTCGCCGAGCACCTCGACGATCCGGTGCCGGCGGGCGCCGAGGCTGCGGTCAAGCCCGGCAGCCCGCTGCGCTTTGCCCGCATGACCGGCTCGTCGATCGCCGGGCGTGACGCGGCCGGCTGGGTCACCGACTTTCTCAACGCGGCCTACTACCGGCGCCCACCCACCGGGCGCGAGGTCGACGACCTGCGCCTGGCCTTCGCGATCCTGACCACCCACTGGTACCGGCGAGATTCGCCGCGTCGCCTGCGCCTCACCGACCTGCGGACGTTTCACAGCGCCTACGGGCGCCATCGATTCGACACCGAGCTATCGGGCCGCGGGCTGCTCAGCCGCGCTCAGCTGCTCGACGGCGCCGCGAAGCTCCTTGGGGACTGGTTTCCCGACGCCTATGCCGACGACGCCCGGCGAGCCTGGGGCATCGCGTTCGCTTCGACCGAGGAGCGCAGTGCCTACGACCCCGCACGACGCCTCGCGCTCGCGAGGCTGGGCAAGCTCACCCCGGAGTCAGGGCCCCCCGAGAGCCAGATGTGGCACACCTATCCGCCGGTGGAGATGCCCTCGGTGGACGGCGTGGTATCCGCACTGACCCGCCCGGAGACCTGGCCGGACTACGCCACCGAGGTTGGCCGCTTCACCCCCCTGCGCCCGGGCGGCCTGGACGGGCAGACGTTCGAGATCGAGGTGGCGGCCGGGACCGAATCGGGCCGGCCGATCTTCACCCGGGGCCACGTGACGATCACGCGGCTGGTCACGCCGGACGACCCCGCCTCGCTGCGCGACTACTTCCAAGCCCTCGAGGACGGCCTCGCCCGCTACGGCAGGAACGAACCGCGCGCGGTGCCGGCCGGCGGCGAGCCGGTGGTCGGCTTGGATCTCACCACCCACGAGAACCACTTCATGGGTGCCGGCCACAACCGGCTGATCCTCTACACCTACGAAGGTCGGGCGTGGGTCAGGGCCGCCGGCACGTGGGACCCGATGCCGTGGCACGTCGAGCAGTCCTACCGTCTGGCCGGCCGCGCCGCGCAGCACGCCTTCTGGGGCCAGGGCAATGTGGAGCGGCTGAGCATGCTGCACCAGCTCGCGGCGAGCGTCGCATGAAAGCCGTGGTGATCGGCGCCGGCCCCAATGGGCTCGCCGCCGCGATCAGGCTGGCCGAGTCGGGGCACCGCGTCACGGTGCTCGAGGCGGCCGAGACGCCGGGAGGCGCGGTGCGCACCGATGAGCTGACCCTGCCCGGCTTCCGGCACGACACGTTCTCCTCCGTGTACCCGGCGGCGGCCGCCTCCCCAGTGTTTGCACGCTTGCCGCTCGAGCGCCACGGCCTGCGTTGGATCCACCCCGGGGCCTGCTACGCGCATCCGCTCCCGGACGGTCAGGCGGTTGCCCTCTACCGCGACCTCGAGGCGACGGAAGCCAGCCTCGAGCGGGCGCACCCCGGAGACGGGCGGCGCTGGCGTACCTTCATCACGCCGCTGCTCTCCGGGTTTCAAGCGATTCGCGCCACGATGCTCGCGGCGTTTCCGCCCGTGGCGGGATCGGCACGCCTGCTCATGGCGCTCGGGCCGATCGGGGCGGCACGGTTCGCCCGGCTGCTGCCGGGCTCGGCCCAGGCCCTCGCGCAGCGCTTGTTCGAGGGCTCAGGCTCGCGGGCGTGGCTGTACGGGTCGGCCGGACACGGTGATGTCCCGCCGACCGATCCCGGGAGCGCGGTGGCGGTCGCCTATCTGAACCTGATGGGCCACGCGGTCGGCTGGCCAAGCCCGGCCGGCGGCGCGGCGCGGCTGACCGAAGCGCTCGTGGGCTATCTGCGCGAGCTGGGCGGCGAGGTACGTACACAGACCGCCGTGGAGGCGATCGAGGCGGTGCACGGGCGCGTCACCGGTACGCGGATCGCCGGCGGCGAACGTGTCGAGGGCGAGCTGGTCATCGCCGACGTGATGCCCCACGCGCTCGTCTCGCTCACCGGCGACGCGCTGCCCAAGCCCTACCGAGCGTTGCTGTGTCGCTACCGCTACGGGCCCGCCACGGTCAAGGTGGACTGGGCGCTCGATGGACCGATTCCCTGGAGCGCTCCCGAGGCTCGCGCCGCCGGAACCGTCCACGTGGCCGGCGGCGAGCACGAACTCGTCCGGACCATCGCCGCGAGTCACGCGCGCCTGCCCGAGGATCCGTTCCTGCTCCTTGGCCAGCAATCGCTGGCGGATCCCTCGCGCGCCCCCGAGGGCAAGCACACCGCGTGGGCCTACACGCACGGCCCGCGCAGGGGGATCGACTGGGCGGCTCAGCTCGAGACGGCCGTCGAGCGGATCGAGGCGCAGGTCGAGCGCTTCGCACCCGGCTTTCGCGACCTGATCCTGGCCCGCCACGTGATGGGACCCGCCGAGCTCGAGCGCCGCGACCGCAACCTGGTCGGCGGGGACGTCGGCGGCGGCAGCTATACGCTGCGCCAGGTCGTGTTCCGCCCAGTTCCGCGCCTCTCGCCCTACCGCACGCCGCTCAGCGGGCTTTATCTGGGGAGCGCGGCGGCCTTTCCCGGCGGCGCGGTCCACGGCGTTCCGGGTGACGCCGCGGCGCGAGCGGCGCTCGCCGACGGGTCGTCCCCGCGCCGCGCAGGCAGGCTCCGGGAATGAAACGCCATCCCGCGCTGGAAGCGCTGTCCCGCAATCACCACCACGCCCTCGTTCTGGCACGGCGCCAGCGACAGGCGGATGAACACGACGGTGCCGGCGCCGCCCAGGCGTTCATCGAGCACTGGCTGCACGCGGAGCGGCTTCACTTCCGCCTCGAGGAGGAGGGGTTGCTGCCGGCCTACGCTGCGCACGGCGATCCGAAGCACCCCCGGCGGTGATCCGCGCCCTCCTGGATCACCTGGAGATCCGCCGCGACGTCGAGCGCCTGGCCGCCGGCGCCGCGCTCGAGCTGCTGCACGAGCTGGGACCCGGCTGGCCGATCTCGTGAAGCTCGAGGAGCACGAGCTGTTCCCGCTGGTCGAGCGCACCGTGCCGCGAGCTGGCGCTGGCGGAGCTCGGAAAGCGCCTCCAAGACGGCGTCTACCCGAATAGAAAGGCCCCGCACGGGGCGGGGCCTTTCCGTAGGAGACCTGTAAGCCGGATTCTGTCGAGAGCAGCCATCCATCTGCGCGGCCTACCCGGACCTTGGCGGGTCACCTGCGAACGGTCCTGCTTGGCCTAGCATCGGGTGGGGTTTACCTCGGCCGCCGCGTCACCGCGACGCCGGTG
>JAFAYP010000427.1 GCA_019240305.1 Solirubrobacterales bacterium | reverse complement strand
CACCAAGGGCGCGTGGACCTTCGTCTCGGCGCCCAATCTGCACCCGCCGAAGCTGACCACCGACACCAAGACCCAGAAGGGGCTCGCCCCGGGCTACTTCATGACCGGGGTGTTCAAGAACCTGACGCAGAGCCAGCCGATGATCGGCGAGAGCGGCCCGCTGATCCTCGACCGCAACCTCCAGCCGGTGTGGTACGACCCGATCGGCACGAAGGCGCTCGCCGCCAACCTCCGCGTGCAGACCTACGACGGCAAGCCGGTGCTCACCTGGTGGCAGGGGACGGTCTCCCCCGCCGGGGTGACGAACAGTGGCGAGGACGTCGTCGTCGACCAGCACTACCGCAAGCTCGCCACCCTGAGGGGGGCAGACGGCTGGATCATCTCCGAGCACGAGATGCTGGTCAGCGGCTCCAACGCCTGGGTCACCGCGTACAAGACCGTCCCGGCCAACCTCTCGGCCTACGGGGGGCCGGCCAGCGGATCGGTGCTCGACTCGGCCGTGCAGGAGTACTCACTGAAGACGGGGCAGCTGCTCTACACCTGGGACGCGTTGAACCCAGGCGCCGTGCCCAACATCCCGCTCTCGCAGTCCGAGCAGAAGCCTCTCCCGGGCATGCCGTGGGACGCCTACCACATCAACTCGATCGCGCTGACCGGCAACGAGACCTTCCTGGTCTCGATGCGCAACACCTGGACCGCTTACCTGGTCAACCGACTCACGGGCGCGATCGTCTGGACGGTCAGCGGCAATCCCCACAACAGCTCGTTCACCCTGCCGGCCAATGCGCAGTTCCAGTGGCAGCACGACGTCGAGCTGCATGGCGGTGACGTCCTCAGCCTGTTCGACGACCACTGCTGCGCGTTCAAGAGCGCACCCGGCGGGAAGGTCGCCTTCGTCAAGCCGACCGGGCCGAGCCGCGGGCTGGTCATCAAGCTCAACGTGACCAACCACACCGGCAGCTTTGTCAGTCAGTACTCCCGGGGCAAGGCCTTCAACGCGGCGTTCCTGGGTGACACCCAGCTGCTGCCCGGCGGCAACGTGGCGCTGGGCTGGGGCTCGACGGCGTTCTTCTCGGAGGACAGCAGCAAGGGCAAGGTGCTGCTGGATGCGGTGTGGCCGACGCCCGACCTGAGCTACCGCACATACGTCCAGCGCTGGACGGGTATCCCGTACTTCCCGCCGAGCGGGGCAGTCCGCAACAATCAGGGTAAAGCGACGGTCTACGCGAGCTGGGACGGCGATACCCAGGTCGTGAGCTGGAGGGTTTTGGCCGGTACGAGCGCCAGCAGCCTGAAGGCGGTCGCGAGCACGACGAAGTCCGGCTTTGAAACGTCAATCCCGCTCACGAGCTCCTACAAGGTCTACGAGGTGCAGGCACTCGACGCCCACCACCACGTGCTCGGCACGTCCAAGTCGTTCCCGACCACGAGCTCGCCGAACTCGGGCCTGCCCGGCGCGTACTAGCCCTCGCGCGGTCTCGGCCCTCGCCCTGGCGTTTCTGCTCGCGCTGAGCATTCCTGCCGGCGCGAGCGCCAAGACCAAGCATCCGACCAAGCCCAAGCCGCCGCCCAAGCCGCCGCCGGCGGTCTACGTGTTCCCGGTCCCGGGCAGCCACTTCGCCTCGCCGGGCGCCCAGATCGCGTTCCGCGGCCTGCCTGCCGGCCGGCTCGGCACGATCACGGTCACCGGATCGGTGAGCGGGACGCACCCCGGCAGGATCGAGGGAGACTCCGACGGCGACGGCGGCAGCTTTTTGCCCTCCACGCCGTTTGCGCCCGGCGAGACGGTGACCGTGCGCACCTCGCTCAACCTCGAGGGCTCCCACCACAGCCGCTATCAATTCCAGATCGCCACACCCGCCGGGGCGCTCCCGTTCGAACCCCGTCCGGCCGCTCCCCGGGTCAAGGGCGACGTGTGGTACTTCCACTCGCGCCCCGACCTCGAGCCCGCCTCGGTCACGATCACCAGGCGCGACCCGGACGCCGCCGGCGACATCTTCATCGCGCCCCAGGTCGGCCCGATCCAGCAGGGCCCGGAGATCATCGGGCCGGACGGCGGTCTGATCTGGTTCGACCCGCTGCCCACGGATGACGCCGCCGCGGACTTCCGGGTCCAGACCTTCCATGGACGCCCGGTGCTGACCTGGTGGCAGGGAGACGAGACCGCCGGCGTGGGCAGCGGCCAGGACATCATCATGAACGGCTACTACCAGGTGGTGAAGACCATCTCGGCCGGCAACGGGCTGACCGCCGATCTGCACGAGTTTCAGCTCACCCCGCGCGGGACGGCCCTGATCACCGCCGAGTTCCCGGTGATGCTGAACGCCACCTCGGTCCATGGGGCCCCCGACGAGGTGGTGCTCGACTCGGTCGCCCAGGAGATCGACATCCCCACGGGTCTGGTGCTGTTCCAGTGGGACAGCCTCGATCATGTCCCGCTGAGCGCCGGCTATACCAAGCCCCCGACCGGCCGCGTCGCCAACTGGCCCGGCGAGCCGTACGACTACTTCCACATGAACTCGATCGGGCTCGATCGCGATGGCAACGTGGTGCTCTCGGCCCGCAACACGTGGGCCGTCTACAAGGTCAACCACAGCACCGGCGCGGTCATCTGGACGCTCGGCGGCAAGCACTCGAGCTTCAAGCTCGGGCCGGGCGTGTCGTTCGCCTTCCAGCACGATGTGCGGATCCGCTCCGCGGGCGATCAGGTCCTGACGATGTTCGACGACGGCGGCGGCCCCCCGTACGTCCACTCTCAGTCGCGCGCCCTCGAGCTGCGCCTGAACCTCGAGCACATGACGGCCAGCGTGGTGGCTCAGCGCCTGCACAGTCCGTCGCTGCTCTCCAGCTACGAGGGCAACGACCAGGAGCTCTCGGACGCCGACGACTTCGTCGGCTGGGGGCAGCAGCCCTACTTCAGCGAGTTCAACACGGCTGGCCAGCTCGTGTTCGACGGACGCTTCGTCGACGAGAACATCACCTACCGGGCCTACCGATTCGTCTGGAACGGATGGCCGGCCACCCCGCCCGCGGTGGCCGCCGCCAGTTCCGGCAAGAAGATGACCGTGTACGCGAGCTGGAACGGAGCCACCGGTGTGAGCTACTGGCGGGCACTGGGCGGACCCAGCCCGACGGCGCTGCGTCCGATTGCCACCACCGACAAACGGAGCTTCGAGACCGTGCTGCGGGCTCGGGCCACCGCCTACGTGCAGGTTGTGGCCCTCGGGGCTAGGTCGAAGCCCATGGCGCGCTCACCGGTCATCGCGGTCGGCGGCTAACCCGTCCTTAGCGGGGCTTGACCCCATCACGACTACAATCTCCGCCGCATGCGCCGGCGGATCAGATCCGCGGCCTTTCCCGTTCGTCGCCATTCGGTGCCCCAGCTGCTCGTGGACGGGATCCTGGTCGCGCTCGCTTACTACCTAGCTTTCCGACTGAGGTTCCCCGACGGGCTCGCGGGCCGGAACGACCGCTACGGAGATCTGCTCACCCACACGATCCCGTGGGTGATCCCGGTGACACTGATCGTGCTGGCGGCCTTCGGCCAGTACCAGCGCCTGTGGACGTTCGTGGGCCAGCGCGACTACGAGGCGGTGGTCAAGGGCCTCGTGGTGGCCACGCTGGTCATCGAAGGCGCGATCGCCCTGCTGCACCCTGTCACGAGCACGGTCGCCTTCCAGGCCACCCCAGTAAACCTGCCGGGCAGCGTGATCGTGATGTTCTTCTTGCTCTCGCTGGCCTTCCTGATCGGCTCACGGTTCCTGGTGCACCTGGTGGTGGAAGGACGCGTTCGGACCTTTCGCGCGGCCAAGGGGGCGCGCGACGCGCTGCTCGTGGGCGGCGGCGACGGCGGGCGTCTGGTCGTCCGAGAGCTGATCCGCAACCCGCAGCTGCGCCTGCGCCCGGTGGGCTTCGTCGACGACGACCCCCGCAAGCTCGGCATGAAGGACGAGTACGGCCTCAAGGTGCTCGGCACGACCGAGACCGAGGACCTGGCGCGCGTCCTGGACGAGGTCGAGCCCGACGAGGTCGTGATCGCCATCCCCTCGGCGCCGGGCACGCTGCGCGCCCGCGTGGTCGCCGCGTGCCGCGAGCGCGGCATCCAGGTGCGCACCACGCCGACGGTGTTCGAGCTGCTCAAGGACAGCGCCGGGCACCTGAACGTCACCCGCCAGCTGCGCGAGGTGCGCGTCGAGGACATCCTCGGGCGCGAGCCGGTCCGCATGGAGATCGAGCGGGTCGGCGCGTATCTGGCCGGCCAGGTGGTGATGGTGACCGGGGCGGGCGGCTCGATCGGCGCCGAGCTCTGCCGCCAGATCGCGCGGGTGGCCCCACGCTCCCTGGTTCTGGTCGATCACGCCGAGGACAATCTGTTCGAGGTCCTGCGCGAGCTCGAGGAGGAGCGCCACTTCCGCATGGCCGTGCCGGTGCTGGCCGATTGCAGGGAAGAGGAGCGCATGCGCGAAGTTCTCACCGAGCATCGGCCGAGCATCGTGTTCCACGCGGCCGCCTACAAGCACGTGACGATGATGGAAGTCAACCCGGTCGAGGCGATTCGCAACAACGCGCTGGCCACGCGCGTGATGGCCCGGATCGCGGCCGAGACCCAGGTGGGCACGTTCGTCCTGGTCTCGACCGACAAGGCGGTCAAGCCGGCCACCGTGATGGGTGCCTCCAAGGCGCTGGCCGAATGGGCCGTCGAGGCCGCCGCGCTGCGCTACCCCGCCACCCGCTACGCCACCGTGCGCTTCGGCAACGTGCTCGGCTCCTCGGGGTCTGTGGTGCCGATCTTCCGCCGCCAGATCGCCGCCGGAGGCCCGGTCACGGTCACCGATGGGCGGATGAAGCGCTACTTCATGACGATCCCCGAGGCGGTCCAGCTGATCATCCGGGCCGGCTCGCTGAGCGAGCACAGCGGCGAGGTATTCGTGCTCGAGATGGGCGAGCCGGTGCCGATCATCGAGCTGGCCGAGACGATGATCCGCCTCTCGGGCCTCGAGCCTGAGCGCGACATCGCGATCGAGATCGTCGGCGCGCGCCCCGGCGAGAAGTTGCATGAGGATCTGTTTAACCCGTACGAGCGCCTGCAGCCGACGCCCGCCCAGAAGATCCTGCGGGCGGCGCGCGAGCCGCTGGATCCGCAGTCGGTCGAGCGGATCTTCGGCGAAATCAACCTGCTCGTGCTGGAAGGAGACGCCGCTGCTTTGGCAAAGCACGTGGGGAGATTGTCGGACTCGCGGGAATCGGATCCGCGCCGCTCCACCCGCGAGGCAACTCCCGGCGTCTCCCGCCTTCCCACGTAGACTGGCCCGCACATGGCAACGCTCCCGTTCGCCCTCTCGGTTCACCACATCATCTCCTCCGTCGGAGCCGATGTCGGCTTCGCCTCGCTGATCGGTCTGGCCCTCCTCGTGCTGCTGTTCTTCTCCCAGGCTCGCGAGACGGCAACGCTGCGCAGCCGAGCCGATGAGGCTGGCCTGAGGATCCTGGAGCTCGAGGCCGAGCTCGCCGAGCTGAACGAGCAGGTGGCGGCGATGCCGGCCGAGATCTCGGTGCGCGCAGCCAGCCCCCGCGCGGCGGCTGCCTTCGGCGCGCAGCAGCCCGGGGTGCCGGTCGTCGCGGGCGCTCACGGGGCCTCACTCCTGCCGCCGGCGGCCCCGGCCGGCGTCGGCGCGCCTGCGCTGGCCGCGGCCACCCGCCTGATTCCCGACCCGGTGGCGCCCCTTCCCCAGTACGAGCCGGCCACCGTCGCGGGCAACGGCAACGGCTCGCCGCGGCCCGTCGTGGCCGCCTCGGCGGCGACCATGCAGCGACCCGTCCCGGCGCCGGCACCGGGCGCGACCCGTCCTGGTCCGCCGCCGCGCGTGGTCGGCGCCCCCGGAGGCGGCGGTCGCCCGGCTCGTGGGCCCGGAGCGGGCCAGGGCCGGCAGGGCCGGCCGTCGGGTGGAGGGCCTCAGCGCCCGGGTGGCCCGAGCCGCCCGTCCGGCGCGCCGACGCGTCCTCCTGCGCGGCGCTCCCGGGGACGCATGGTGTTCGGCGGGCTCCTCGCGGTGGTGGCCCTGGCCGCGGTCGTGGTCGCCGTGATCGCGCTCGCCGGCGGCAACGGCGCATCCAGCGCGAGCCACTCCTCGTCGAGCAGTGCCACGTTGGCCGGTCACCGCACCCAGTCGACCGTGGCTGCGGTGCAGCCGGCGACGGTCACTGTCTCGGTGCTCAACGGGACCGACATGCAGGGCCTGGCCGAGCGGGTGTCGCAGCGACTGATCAGCGACGGCTACCGCAAGGGCGCCGTCACCAACGCGTCCAACCAGACGCAGACGAGCAGCGTGGTCGCCTACATGGCCCCGGGCTACCGGCGTGACGCACTCGCGGTGGCCACCGCGCTCAAGCTGGGTCAGACATCGGTGCAGCAGATCGACGCCAACACCAAGGCGATCGCCTGCCCGCCGTCCCAGGCCTGCCCGTCCGCGGTCGTGGTGACGGTCGGCACCGACCTCGCGCAGCAGTAGCGCTTCGCCGGTGCGTGATCTCCTGAACCTCCCGGAGCGGAGCGGCAAGCCGCGGAGCGACGGCGTCACCCACGTGATCGACCGCGGGCTGTCGATCGCCGAGATCGAGGGACTGATCGAGGTGGCCGGCGAGTTCGTCGACATCGTCAAGCTCGGATGGGGAACGGCGCTGGCCACGCGGAACCTGGAGCGCAAGCTCGAGTGCTACCGATCGCACGGGATTCCCGTGGTGCTGGGCGGGACGCTGACCGAGCTGGCCATCAGCCAGAGCCGCCTGGAGGAGCTGATCGCCTGGGTGCACGAGCTGGGGCTCTCCTACTTCGAGATCTCCGACGGGACGATCGCGCTCGAGCATCAGCACAAGCTCGAGCTGATCGAGCGGCTGGCTAAGGAGTTCACGGTTCTCTCCGAGGTCGGCTCCAAGGACGACACCGGGGCGATCACACCCCCGTACGTGTGGGTCGAGCAGATGCGGGCCGAGCTGGCCGCCGGCGCCTGGAAAGTGATCGCTGAGGGCCGCGAGGCCGGCACGGCGGGCATCTTCCGCCCCAACGGCGAGGTCCGCGAGGGACTGATCGGCGAGATCGTGCATGCGATCGCCCCGGAGCAGATCCTGTTCGACGCGCCGCGCAAGGACCAGCAGGTGTGGTTCGTGCGCCGGTTCGGGCCGGAGGTCAATCTGAGCAACATCCCGGCTGCCGAGGTGCTCGCGCTGGAGACGCTGCGGCTCGGGCTGCGCTCGGACACGCTGGGCATCGGTGGCCGGTGAGCGGGGCGGGGGCAGACGACCTGCACGGAGTCCTGCTGGCGCGACACGGCGAGACCGACGACAACGTCCAGCCGATCCGCTTCCAGGGCTTTCGCGACACGCCGCTGAACGAGACCGGCCGCGCGCAGGCGCACGAGCTGGCCGAGAAGATCGCGGCGCGCTCGGAGCCGATCCGGTCGCTGTGGTCCTCTGACCTGAGCCGCGCGCGCGAGACGGCCGAGATCGTCGGGGCGCGCATCGGCCTCGAGCCGAGACTCGATCCGCGACTGCGCGAGGCCAATCGCGGCGCGTGGGAAGGCCATCTGTTCATCGACATCCAGCGCTCAGATCCGGAGCGGTTCGAGGCGTGGATGCGCGGCGGTGCCTCCTGGCGCTTCCCGGGAGGCGAGTCGCTGCAGGAGCAGCAGGATCGGGTGCTGGCCGCGCTGGCCGACATCGAGGGTGCGGGCGTGCTGCCCGCGCTCGCCGTCTGCCACGGCGGCTCGATTCGCGTGGCGCTGTGCAGCCGCGACCCGCGCGGGCTCGACGCGTTCCACAGCTTCGAGATCCCCAACGTGGCCGTTGTACCAATGTGAGCGACCATGCTCGCCCAACCGACCACCAGGCTCTCGATCGCGGCGTTCGCGGTGTTGGTCGTGGCGACGATCGGGGCGTTCTTCGTCACCCAGCACCTGAAGGTCGAGACGCCGCTGATCCAGGGCGCCCCGGCCTTCGTGCCGCCCGCGATCAATCCGCTGCACCCGGTGCGCTGCGGCAAGTACAACAGCGGGGTGGCCACGATCTCGTTCTATCTGCAGAAGCGCAGTGACGATGTCGACGTGTACGTGGTCAACGACCAGACCGACGCGATCGTGGACACGCTGGCCACGGGACGTCACATGCGTACCTACCATCGCTATCCGGACGGCCTGTTCCACTGGGGTGGTCGCGAGTCGAATGGGCTCCTGGCGCCCGACGGGACCTACCACCTGCGGGTGACGCTGATTCATCAGGGCAAGACCGTCGATCTGGACGGTGCGCAGCAGGTCGTCAAGGTGAGGACCGTCCCGCCCCGTCCGGTGATCACGAGTATCCAACCGCGGGTGATCACCGCGCCGGGCACCCACGTGACGATCCGCTACACGGGCAACGAGGGCCGGGGCGGCACGATCCTGCTCTACCGGCTGGGCCTCCCGGGAGGTCCCCGACTGATCAAGTCGTTCCCCACGCCGTGGAAGGGCCAGAGCGCGGTATGGGACGGCACGGTTCGCCAGGGGCTCCCGGCGCCGGCCGGGACCTATCTGGTCGCGCTCCAGGTCACGGACGCCGCGTGCAACACCGGGCGCTACGCCGCGAGCAATGACACGGTGACCGCGCGGTAGTGGATCCCGACGACGGTAAGACGCGCCTGGCCTACCGCGACCGGCCTCGCTGACACCGGTCTGACCCGTACCGTTTGAGCCGTGACGGCCTACCTGAAGCGCCTGGTGAGCTCGCTGGCGGCCTACCAGGTGGCCGACGTCGTGTCGAAGTTCATCGCGGTCCTGCTGCTGCCGGTGTACACGCGCTACATCCCGCCGGCGGGCTACGGCGTGGTCGAGCTGCTCGGCAACGGGGTGATCCTGATCAGCATCCTGGTCCGCTTCGGGATGATCGAGTCGTTCCTGCGCTTCTACTTCTCAGACGAGGATCAGCACCGGCGCGACGCCCTGGCCCGGCGGTCGGTCGCCTTCCTGCTCATCACCACGACGATCGCCTCGGTCGCGCTGGCGATCGCCGCCGGGCCCCTCTCCAGGCTCGCGCTCGGCTACCGCGACCCGACCACCTTCCGCATCGCCGTGCTCGGACTGTGGTCGTTCACCAACCTCGAGCTGGCCTACGCCCTGCTGCGGGTCGAGGAGCGCTTGCGCGCCTACGCCACGGTCTCGCTGGCCAACGTGGGGATCACGATCGTCTCGTCGGTCGTGCTAGTGGTGGCGCTTCACGACGGCGCCCGCGGGCTGCTGCTCGGCAACTACGGCGCCACGACGGTGGTCCTGATCGGGCTGTGGTGGACGATGCGCCGCCGGCTCGTCACGCGCCATTCGACGGTCGAGCCGGCCGGCGTGCTGCTGCGCTTCGGCCTGCCCACCGTCCCGGCCGAGGCCTCGGTGTACGCGCTCAGCATCATCGACCGCTACTACATCTTCCACCACCGCTCGCCGGCGATGGCCGGGCTGTACTCGATCGCGGTCAAGCTGGCCGGCGTGGTCGCGTTCATCGTCCGCGCGTTCCAGTACGCGTGGCCGCCGCTGGCCTACTCGGTCCGCGATGATGCCGAGGCTGCCCGACTGTATGGACTGGTGACCACGTACTACCTGTTGGTGAGCGGCCTGGTCGTCGCCGGTCTCGCCCTGCTCGGCCGGTGGGTGCTGCGCCTGCTGACCGCATCCGCCTACTTCCACGCCTACCGGGCACTGCCCTGGGTCGCGCTGGGGTGGGCCATGTACGGGCTGTGGGTGGTGTTCCTGGTCATCGCCGGCCGGGCGAAGGTGACCACGCGCAACTTCCCGGCCGCCCTGGCCGGCCTCGCCGCCAACGTGATCCTGCTTCTCCTCCTGGTGCCCCGCTGGGGGATCGCGGGGGCAGGCGTAGCGCTGTGCGGGGCCTACGTGGTCATGATCGGCTTCATGCACCTGCTGATCCGCCGGGCGTTCGCGGCCAACTTCGAGTGGCGGCGACTGGTTCAGCTGGCGCTCGTGCTGGGCGGGATGGCGGCCGCCGGCGATCTGCTGCTGCCCACCCACGGGGTGATCGGGCTGCTGACGCGCGCGGCCGTGCTGGCGGCCATGCCGGCGGTCCTGCTGGGGACCGGGTTTGCCCACCGACCGGAGCTCGAGCAGGCTCGCGCACTGCTGAGGGCGGCCATGCGGGGGAGGACGCGTGAGCCGGCCTGAGGAGGTGTCCCCCACGACGCGGCCGCCCGTCAGCGTGGTGATGCCGTTCGCCGGCGACGAGCGCGACGCCGAGGCCGCCGTGGACGCCCTGCTCGCGCTTGAGCTGCGCCGCGGCGACGAGCTCATCCTGTCCGACAACTCGGGCACCGCGGTGGCCCGCGGCGGCGTGGCCGTGGTCCGGGCGAGCGCAGAGCGATCGCCCGCCCACGCCCGCAACGTCGGGGCCGCACACGCTCACTCGGACTGGATCCTGTTCCTCGACGCCGACTGCCGGGCCCCGCGGGGCCTGCTCGACGCCTTCTTCGCCGCGCCGCTGGAAGACGAGGTGGGGGCGCTGGCCGGGGAGGTGGTCCCGCTTCCCGGCGGCGACACGCTGGCCGCGCGCTACGGCTCGGCCCGCAGCTTCCTGGGCCAGCAGGCGCATCTCAACCATCCCTACCGGCCCCGTGCCGTGGCCGCCAACCTGCTCGTCCGCCGGGCCGCGTTCGAGCAGATCGGCGGGTTCTACGAGGGGGTGCGGGCGGCCGAGGACACCGACTTCAGCTGGCGCCTGCAGGAGGCCGGGTGGCGGCTGGAGCTGTGCCGCCGGGCCCAGGTCGAGCACCGCTATCGCGGGACCGTGGGTGAGCTGCGCCGTCAGTGGCGCGGCTACGCGGCCGGCCGCGCGTGGCTGGCCAGACGCTACGACGGGTTCGCCCCCGACCCCGCGGTGGCTCGTGCCGTGGGCCGCCTGCGTCACCGCACGCGGAAAGCGCTCGGCCCCGGTGGCGGACCGGTCGGATCGGCTCCGGCGCGCGGCGCGCCGCCGGTGCAGGCCGGGCGACTCGAGCGCGGCCGCTATCTGGCGCTCGATGCCCTCCTATCGGCCGAGGAGCTCGCCGGGCTGGCGATGTCCAACCGGCCGTCTGGACAGGCGCGAACGGCCGCGGACGTGGTCGTGGTGGCCGATCGCTTCCCGGTTCGCGGGGATCCTCGGGTCGAGTTCGTGAGCGCGCTCGGGCACGCGCGGGTCGAGGCCGCGGCCCGCCCGGAGCTGCTCGACGGCCACCTGGCCCGCGCGTTGCAGATCGACTACCGCGAGGACGACGGTCTGGCCGCGCGGGCCGCTGCCCTGCTGGTGCTGCTGGTCCGCCATCCGCTGCGCTGCGCCGGCGACGCGCTCGCGCGAGGCCCGGCTGATCCCGGGCTCTCGTCACTGGCGCCGGCCGTGCTGCGGCTGGGGCGCGATCGCCACGCGCGGGTGCTCGCCGTGGGCGGTGAGGAGGTTCGCTCCACAGCGCGGCGAATCGCCCGCCTGGCAGGGCGGCCGCTCGAGGAGCACGTGCGCCGCCGCTGATGCGAGCACACATCGTCGATCCGTCGGCGTACACGCCGCCCTACGACCACGCGCTGGCCAGCGCGCTGGGCAGGGCGGGCGTGCAGGTCGAGCTGATCACCAGCGCCTTCGGCTACGGGACCGTTCCCGAGCCCGACGGCTACACGGTGCGCCGGTTGTTCTACCGCCGCGCCCCCGGTCCAGCGGGCTCACGGGTGCGCTCGGCTGCCAAGTTGCTCGAGCACGTCCCGGACATGCTGCGCTACCGCACGGTGGCGCGGACCGCGGATGTCGTGCACTTCCAGTGGCTGACCGTGCAGCCCGTCGATCGCTACCTCCTGCCCGACCGGCCGACCGTTCTGACCTCACACGACCTGCTCCCCCGCGAGCCCCGCCCTGGGCAGGTGCAGGCCCAGCGCCGCCTGTACGACTCGGTCGATGCGATCGTCGTGCACTCGCAGTACGGGCGCGAGCTGTTGACCGGTCGGCTCGGGATCGACCCGGCGAAGGTCAGGGTGATCCACCACGGCGCGTTCAGGCATCTCACCGCGCAGGCCCACGAGGTGCCGCTGCCCGAGGAGCTCCGGTCGGTGAGCGTCCCGGTGGTCCTGTTCTTCGGCCTGCTGCGTCCGTACAAGGGGCTCGACATCCTGCTCGAGGCCTGGCGGCGGGTGCAGGGCGCCGAGCTGTGGGTCGTCGGCCGGCCGCGCATGGCGCTCGAGCCGCTCCGGGCCCGCGCCCCGGCGGGCGTCCGGTTCATCCCGCGCTTCGTCTCCGACGCCGAGCTGCCGGCGTTCTTTCGCCGAGCCGATGTCGTCGTGCTGCCCTACTCGCGCACCGAGCGCCTGGACTGGTCGGGCGTGCTGGCCACCGCGCTGGCCTTCGGCAAGCCGAGCGTGATCAGCGACGTGGGCGGCTTCGGCGAGGTGGCCGCCGCGGACGCCGCGCGCCTCGTGGCACCCGACGATCCGCCGGCGCTGGCCGCCGTGATCGAGGGTCTGCTGAGCGATCAGCAGGCGCGAGAGGGCCTCGCCTGGGGCGCGCTGACCGCGGCCAAGGGCGCCTACTCGTGGGAGACGGCCGCGAGCGAGACGCTGGCCCTGTATCGCGACCTGGTTGGATAGCCGCCGTGCCGAGCATGAAGCGAGCGCTGGATCTGGTCATCGCGGTTCCCGCCGCGGTGCTCACCGCGCCGATCATCGCCCTGCTGGCGGCGGCCATTCGCTTGGAGTCGCCCGGCCATCCGATCTACACCCAGACCCGAGTGGGCCAGGACGGCGAGCTGTTCTCGATCTACAAGCTGCGCACGATGGTGCGGGGAGCCGAGTACACGGGCGCCGGACTCGCCATCCAGGAGGGCGATGACCGAATCACCCGGGTGGGTGCCCTCCTACGCCGGTACTCGCTGGAT
>JAFAYP010000512.1 GCA_019240305.1 Solirubrobacterales bacterium | reverse complement strand
TGACCGCGGCCGTCCTGTCGGACGCCGAGGAGGCGAATGCCGGCATCGCCTCGGGAATCAACAACGCGATCGCCCGGGTCGCCGGCCTGGTGGCGATCGCCGCGGTCGGCGCGATCATCTCGGCCCAGTTCAACTCGACGCTCGAGGACCGGCTGCACGGGGTCCCGCTGTCAGCGCAGGCCAGCCAGGCCGTCGTGCAGGCGCGCCAGCAGACCCTCACCCGGGTCTCGCCGGCGCGGGCCGGAGCAACCGTCGCGCAGGCCGTCCAGGTCGCGTCGGTCCATGCCTTCCGCGTCGGGATGGGGATCTCGGCCTCGCTGGTCGCGCTCGGCGGCATGCTCGGTCTGGCCGGGATCCGCAACCCGCGGCGCACGGTGCGCTGCGCCGACTGCCCGGGCGGCCAGCTCGCCGGCCAGCCGCTCGAGGCCGGGCACGAGCGGGCGCCCCCTGCGGCCCCCGCCCCGGTCGCCGGCTCGACGACAGCCGCTTAGCCGCTTAGCTCGCGGGCTGGGGCAGCGGGTTCGCAGTCGGAATCGGGCGCGGCTCGGCCGCGGGTGCGCGGTCGGGCTTGCGGACCCGCCGGAAGCCCGCTGCCTCGAGCTCGAGCGCCGCGCAGGCGTAGTCCTCGAGCGTGACGCAGTCCTCGATCACCACGAGCAGCGAGCGCCCATCATCGAAGCGGGAGAGCACCCGGAACAGCCCGCGCCCATCGGTCAGGTAGCGACCGGGGGCCAGGGAACTGCGGCGCAGGCGGCGGCGGAAGAACATGTCCTGCCGGGTATCGGCAGCCGCCGGGTCTAACTGCAACCGGCGGTAGGACCAGCTAGCCCCTACTGGACGCTGAAGCGCTCGGCGCAGACGACCCCCGCCTGCGCGGCATCCATCCACATCTCCCACCGGCCCGAGGCGGCCGCGCGCGGCTCCTTGAAGTGATACGGCCGGCGCCCCGCGAACTCCATGCGCCGCAGGTGGCACACGCCGCCCAGGACCGAGGCGATGCGGCGGTGTGGCCAGCCGATCGAATCCTCGATCTCCGGGAACGGCCGAGCTCGATCGGGGGCACGGGCCAGGCCATCGAGCAGCTCGCGCATCAGGTCGCTGCAGCGGTCGTAGAAGCGCGCGATCTCGCCCGGCTCGACCATCGCGTTCTCGGGAACGTGCTCCACCACTAGGTGCCGAGCATGCCGTGATCGAGCGCGTAACGCACGAGCTGGGCGCGCGTCCCCAGCCCGAGCTTGGCCTGGACGTTGGCCCGGTGGTTCTCGACGGTGCGGACCGACAGGTAGAGCTCGGCCGCGATCTCGGCATTGGTGTGGCCGAGCGCGAGCATGCGGAGGACCTGCGCCTCGCGCTCGGACAGGTTGTCGGGTGGGCCGGGCGGCGGAGCAGCGGCCAGGGCGGCCCCCATCCGCGGGTTGAGATAGGTCTGGCCGGCGGCGGCGCGGCGGATGGCGTCGACCAGCTCTGCCTCGGCCGCCTCCTTGAGGACATAGCCCACCGCGCCGGCGCCGAGGGCCCGCCGGGCCACCTCGGGCTGATCCTGCATGGTCACGACCACGATCTGGGTGCTCGGGTTCTCGGCCCGCAGCTCGGGAATCGCATCGAGGCTCGACCCGCCGGGCATGTTGAGATCGAGCACCAGCACGTCGGGGCGATGGGCGCGGGTGAAGCGGCGCGCGGTTTCGAGATCGCCGGCCTCCGCGACCACGTCGAAGGCACCATCTGACTCGAGGACCCCGCGCAGCCCGCGGCGGACCACCCCGTGGTCATCGGCAATCACGACACGGATCGCCGCGCCGGAACCGGATGTCGCCCCCGAATGACCGTCACCGGGCTCACCCACGATGCTGGATCGTAACGGCGCTTCAGGCGAGCAGTTGAAGATCGCGGGCGGTCCTGCCGATCATCAGGGGTGCCGGGTTCCCTCGACCCCAGGATCACACTTCGCGTGGACGTGCCCAGCGCCTTCACTTCAAGCCTTCCCACCAGCGGCTCCGTGGCAGCGCTCGTCGCCAGCCTGCCGAGCGCGCCGGGCTCCGAGGGCACCCTGGCCGGCATCGCCGGGCAGCTCGGGATCAGTCCCGAGAGCCTCCAGTCCGCGCTCCGGGCCGGCCAGTCGATCGCCGGCCTGGCCGAGCAGCAGGGCGTCTCCCGTGATTCGATCGCCACGTTCGTCGGCTCGCAGATCCAGCGTGCCCGTCAGCTGAGCGGCCAGGTTCCGCTCGATCAAGCCGCTCTCGAGCGCACAGTCGACCGCGCCCTGGATCGCAAGCGTCCCCAGGACAGCGGGGCCGCGACCCAGCCGAGCGTCGAGACGGTCGCCACGGCGACCTACGCCAACAACGCTCGAACGGCCCCGACCCCGGCGCCGGCCGGCGGGACCATCTCGCTGCTGGCCTGACCCGGCTGATACAACTGCGCGGTGCCTCGCGCCGTTCGGTTCGATGCCTACGGAGATGTCGACGTCCTGGAGGTGGTCGACGTCGCTCGACCGAGCCCCGGGCCGGGGGAGGCATTGATTCGCGTGAAGGCGGCCGGGATAAACCCGGGCGAGGCCTCGATCCGTAAGGGGCTCATGCACGAGCGCTGGCCCGCCACGTTCCCATCGGGCGAGGGCAGCGATCTGGCCGGCGTGGTGGAGGAGGTAGGCGCCGATGTCGATTCGTTGTCGGTCGGCGAG
>JAFAYP010000190.1 GCA_019240305.1 Solirubrobacterales bacterium | reverse complement strand
CCGTCGAGGAAGCGGATGTCCTCTCCGCCCACGTACACGTTGACGAACCGGCGCAGCCCCCCGTCCTCGGCGATCCGGCTGCGCAGCTCGCCGTAGCGGTCATACAGGGCGTCGAGCACCTCGCCCACGGTCGAGCCGTGGACGCTGGCCGTGGCGTCGCCGTCGGTGGCGGCGCGAAGCTGGGTGGGGATCTTGACCGTGACTGCCATGCCGCGCAGTCTTATCACGCCACCGCGTGGGCGCGCTCGGCGGCCTGCTCGAAGGAGGCGAGCGTCGGCTCGATCTCCCATGCCTCGAACGTCCCCCGGGCGCAGTCGAGCGTCTTCAGTCCCTCGCCGGTGATGTAGGCCACCACCCGGTCGTCCGGGTCGATCGCCCCGCGCTCGGCGAGCTTGGCCAGGACGGCGACGGTCACGCCGCCGGCCGTCTCGGTGAAGATGCCGGTGGTGCGGGCCAGCAGCTTGATGCCCTCGCGGATCTCGTCGTCGCTCACCGAGTCGATCGATCCATTCGAGCGCCGGGCCAGGTCCAGGGCGTAGGGGCCGTCGGCCGGGTTTCCGATGGCCAGCGACTTGGCGATCGTGTCCGGCTTGACCGGCCGGCAGAAGTCCTGGCCGTCCTGGAAGGCGGTGGCCACCGGCGAGCAGCCCGCCGCCTGCGCGCCGTGGAAGGTCGGCAGCTCGCCTTGGAGCAACCCGATCTCCAGCCACTCCTCGAAGCCGCGGGCGATCTTGGTGAACAGCGAGCCCGACGCGATCGGGGCGATGACCCGGTCGGGAAGCTCGAACCCGAGCTGCTCGGCGGTCTCGAAGGCGAGCGTCTTGGAGCCCTCCGAGTAGTACGGCCGCATGTTGATGTTCACGAACGCCCACTCGTGCTCGGAGGCGAGCTCGGTGCACAGGCGGTTGACGTCGTCGTAGTTGCCGCGCACCGCGACCAGGTTGCCGCCGTACACGCCGGTGGCGAGGATCTTCTGCTCCTCGAGGTCGGCCGGGATGAACACGTAGGACTCGAGGCCCGCGGCCGAGGCGTGCGCGGCGACAGCGTTGGCCAGGTTGCCGGTCGACGCGCAGGCCACGGTCTGGAAGCCCAGCTCGCGGGCGCGCGCGAGCGCCACCGACACCACGCGGTCCTTGAAGGAGTGCGTCGGGTTGGCCGCGTCGTTCTTGATCCACACCTCGCGCAGGCCGAGCTGCTCGGCCAGGCGGTCGGCCCGGACCAGCGGCGTCCAGCCGGCCGGGAGCAGCCCGCGGGGCGGGGCCTTCACCGGCAGGAAGTCGCTGTAGCGCCACAGCGAATGGGGCCCGGCCTGGATGCGCCGGCGAAGCTCGGCCGGGTCGGCGCTCGCGCGGGCCGCGTAGGCGACCTCGAGCGGACCGAAGCACCGCTCGCACACGTAGCGTGCCTCGAGCGGATAGTTTGTCTTACATTCCTTGCAACGAAGGGACTCTGGCGGCATATGAAAAAACCTCCGCCGGGGTCAGTGGTCGGAGGTCTGAGGAAACCGCCCTATCCACATCTCCCAGGCTTGTCGTTGGAGCCTGATGGAATTGGCACCTTTCCCTTGCGGGAGGTTGCCGGGGTTTCATAGGGCCAGTCCCTCCACCCCTCTGGATGCGTACAGCTATGTTCAGCGAAGTATATCCACAGGTTCGCCAGACTACGAGCAGTCTTGAGTCGACTGCTGCCGACTCGACAATTGGCCCGGTCGCCGGAGGCTCGATCAGCACCATGCCGACCACGTCCACTGATCCGCTCGAACGCCTGGAGGCCACGCTGGCGCTCGGGCGCGGCGCGCCGAGCCGGCGGATGCTGGTGATCGTCAATCCGTATGCCACGACGGTGTCCGACCGGCTCAAGAACCTCGTCGTCTATGCGCTGCGGGGCCGCTACGAGGTCGACGCGATCGACACCGAATCGCGCGACCACGCCACCGAGCTGTGCCGCGAGGCCGCGCGCGAGGGCTATGACGTGGTGGTGGCCTTCGGGGGTGACGGGACGGTCAACGAGGCGGCCAACGGGCTGGCCGGGTCGGACACCCCGCTGTGCTGCTTGCCGGGCGGGCGGGCCAACGTGTACTGCCGGATACTGGGGATCCCCACCGACGTGGTCGACGCCACCGAGCACCTGCTGCTGATGGCCGACGACTGGCGGCCCCGGCGGGTGGACCTCGGCTCGGTCAACGAGCGCATGTTTCTGTTCTCCGCCGGCGCCGGGCTCGACGCCAGCGTGGTCGAGCGGGTCGATGCGCACCCGAACCTGAAGGCTCGGTTCGGCGAGTGGTATTACACCTGGACCGGCGTCGGGACGTTCGCCAGGCGCTACCTCGTGCATCCGCCGCGGCTCGAGGCGCAGATCGGCGAGGCGTCGGTGTCGGGCGTCACCGTGATCGTCCAGAACGCCACGCCGTACACGTTCTTCGGCGATCGGCCGGTGGAGATGGGCGAGGGCGCGACGCTGACCAGCGGCGACCTCGCCGGTGTGGTGCTCGACCGGGCCCGGCCGATGGACATTCCCACGATCATCGCTCGAGCGCTATCGAGCCACCTCAAGCTGCGCCGCCACCGGCACGTGCATCCGTTCGCGGGCGTCCGGCGGCTGCAGGTGGCATCGAGCGATGAGCGGCCGCTGCCGCTCCAGGTCGACGGGGATTACATCGGCGAGGTCGAGGAGGCGGTGTTCTCCGTACGTCCGAACGGAATCGCGGTTGTCTCGTAGTCGCGCCGGGCTGACGATCGCCTGCCTGTCTCTGGTTGGCGCGGCGGCGCTCGTCGTCGTGCCCGCGCTGGTGTCGGCGGACCCGCTTCCGGGCGCACCGGCCTGCCCGGTGTTCCCGGCCGACAACCCCTGGAACCAGCGCGTCGATCGCCTCCCGGTGGCAAAGGACTCCGCGCGCATCATCGCCCGGATCGGCCTCAATGATCCCGTGCACCCCGACTTCGGCTCGGGCCTGTACGACGGTGAGCCGATCGGGATCCCATTTACCGTGGTGTCATCTCGGACGCGCCGCGTCCCGGTCCACTTCCAATACGCCTCGGAGTCAGACCGCGGTCCCTACCCGCTCCCCCGTGGCGTCCCGATCGAGGGCGGGTATCGCTCGACCGGCGATCGGCACGTGATCGTTCTCGACAGCAGCACGTGCCTGGACTACGAGCTGTTCGCCGCCTACCCGCACGACGGCGGGCGGAGCTGGAGCGCGGGGTCGGGCGCGATCTTCAACCTGCGCTCGAACCGCCTGCGGCCGGCCGGCTGGACCTCGGCCGACGCGGCCGGCCTGCCCATCCTCCCCGGCCTGGCCCGCTACGACGAGGTGGCCCGTGGCCAGATCGACCACGCCCTGCGCTTCACCGCTCCGTGCACCGCGGCGCGCTACGTCTACCCGGCGCGCCACGAGGCGTCCACGTGCAGCGGGGCGTGGCTGCCCCCGATGGGGCTGCGAGTGCGGTTGAAGGCGAGCGTCAACATCTCCGGCCTGCCCTACCAGGCGCGGGTGGTGGCCGAGGCGCTCAAGCGCTACGGCATGATCCTGGCCGACAACGGCGCGCCGTGGTTCATCTCGGGCGCGCCCAATCCGCGCTGGAACAACGACGCGCTGCACCTGCTGGACCGCCTGACCGGACGCGACTTCGAGGTCGTCGACACGAGCTCGCTTCCGCGCCCCGGGCTCTGACCTGCACCCCCGGTGTCCGGCGAACGATCCCCGCCGGGGGGGAGGAATCGGGGCCTGTCGAGGCTCTGTAGGGCGTGGCGCGCCCTCCCAAGCCGACCGCTCGCACGCCGCGCCGGGTCCGGCTCGGCGAGCAGGACCTTGAGTTGCTGTGGTTCCTGGCCGAGCACCGGATGGCGCTGCCCGAGCACGTGGCGGCGCTGCTCGGCACCACGGTCGAGGCGGCCAGGTTGCGTCTGGCCCGACTGGTCAGGGCCGAGTACGTCGTGAAGGAGCCGTTGTTTCACCGGCAGCCGGCCATGTACCTGATCGCGCGCGACGGGCTGGGCGCGATCGGGAGCGCGCTGCCGAGGCCGCGCCGCGACATCCACGCCTACGAGCACGACGTCGGCGTGGCCTGGCTGTGGATCGCCGCCCGGCGAGGGACGTTCGGGCCGCTGCGCGAGATCGTGGGCGAGCGGCGCATGCGCTCACACGACGGTGCGCGCGATCCCGATGTCGAGCCGTTCGCGGTCAAGCTCGGCGGATTTGGGCCGCGCGGGCGCGAGTCGCTGCACTACCCCGACCTGCTGCTTCGAGCCGCCGACGGGCGACGGGTCGCGCTCGAACTCGAGCTCTCCTCGAAGGGGCGGCGCCGCCTCGAGCGGATCCTGTCCGGCTACGCGGCCGACCCGCGAATCGACGGGGTGGTCTACCTGGTGCCGAGCGCCTCGCTGGCGCGCTCGGTGCAGGGCGCGGCGCGCCGGCTCGGCATCGCTTCGCTGGTGCACATCCAGCGAGTGCGCTCGACCGTGTCGAACCCCACGGCCGCGGTCGCCTTGGAGGCGAACCGGTCGATGCCGGGGCGGCGAGGGCGGGACTCTGGGACGGCCAGGTGAGCAGCCGGCCCTGGGATCGGTACTGGCTGGTGGCGGGGTTCGCCGCGCTGATGCTGGCGCCCGCCACGTGGGGCGCGGTCCTCGCGCTGGTCGCCGGCGTCGCGTCGATCGCCTGGCGGGTGCACGGATTTGTGGCGTTGCGGCGGAGCGCTGCCTCGGTAAATCCCCGGTCCGCGGCGGTGCTCGGGACCGATCCGCGCGGGCGGACGGTGGGGCTGACCGAGCGCGAGCTGTCGGCCCACGGCCTGATCCTCGGCGCAAGCGGGGCCGGCAAGTCGACCACGCTGCTGCGAATCCTCACCGAGCAGATCGCCCGCGGCCAGCCGGTGGTGGCGATCGACATGAAGGGTTCTCCCGCCTTCGCCCGGGTCCTCGGCGAGGCGGCGCGGGCCGCCGGCCGGCCGTTCTCGGTGTGGAGCATCGACGGCCCGGCGCACTGGAACCCACTCCAGCACGGCAACGCAACCGAGCTCAAGGACAAGCTGATGGCCACCGAGCGCTTCACCGAGCCGCACTACCAGCGGGCCGCCGAGCGCTACGTCCAGACCGTCCTGCAGGTCCTCTCGGCGGCGCACCCGGGGCGGGCGCCGGTGCTCAGCGAAGTCGTCCAGCTGATGGACCCGGGACGGCTGCCGAGCGTCCTGCGCGAACTCGACCGGGACCTGCGTGACCGTGTGCGCGACTACCTGGCCGGGCTCACGCCCGACCAGCTGAGCGCTGTCCGCGGGCTGCAGACCCGGCTTGCCGTCCTCACCGAGTCGCACACGGCGCCGTATCTGGCGCCGGGGCCGCGCCTCGCGGATGCGACCATCGACCTGCGCGAGGCCCTCCACGGCCCTCAGGTGGTGCTGTTCAGCCTGAACTCGGCTCGCTACGGCCGCCTCGCCGCACAGCTCGGCACGCTGGTCGTGCAGGACCTGGTCAGCGCCTCGGGCGAGCGGCTGAGCGACGCAGCGTCCAGTGGGCGTCGAGGGGTGGCGACGATCGCGATCGACGAGTTCTCGGCCCTGGGCGCCGACCACGTGATCGCGCTCCTCTCGCGCGGGCGCGAGTCGGGGCTGTCCGTGCTGGTCGCCACTCAGGAGCTGGCCGACCTCGACCGCGCCGCGCCCGGCTTGCGCGACCAGGTGGTCGGCGTGACCGCGCTGAAGATCATCCACCGCCAGGAGGTGCCGAACTCGGCGCGGACGATCGCGCTGATGGTGGGCACCGAGCGCATCTGGGAGCAGACGCGGCAGACCGCCGCCGGACTGCTCGGCGGATACGACACCGGACGGGGAACCCGCCGCGAGGTCGAGCGCTTCATCGTGCACCCGAACGAGATCCAGTCGCTGGCCACCGGCGAGGCGATCGTGATCTCCAAGCTGGGCGGGCAGGGCGTGCGCAGAGTGCGGGTCGATCCGCCGCGTACGGTCGAGTCATCGCCTGCGGTGCCGCAGCCGCCGACGATCGAGTCCCCGCCACGACTGGATCGGCCGCGACGCACCATGCCCTCGCGCGCGCCAGCGTCGGCGCGACTGCCAGAGGCGCGCGATCGCCCCGGGCCGGACTCACTGGGCCGGTGAGCGCGGCCCGACCACGCACACGAACCCGAGCGGCTCCTCTCCGAGCGCCTCGAAGCAGTGCAGCTCGTCTCCGGCGACATACACCACGTCCCCCTCCCCCACCTCGTGCGTGGTCTCGCCGAGCGTCACCCGGGCACGCCCCGCCACGATCATCACGCCGTGGTCGTGGGGATGGCGCTCGCGCGCGGTGCGAGCACCCGGCGGTACCTCGAAGTAGCGCATCCGGTACTGACTCGCGCCCTCGGGCTCGCCGATCAGCTCGTGCTTGCGCACCCCGGCCAACGACGGGTCGTCGTAGGCGCGCGGCTCCACGCCACTCCATCCGCCGTCCGGACTGCGGCGGTGGATGACGCCCATGGCCCTTCGCGCTTGGCCCTACGCCGCGGCGGGCGTGACCCGGTAGGCGTCGAAGACCGCGTCGATGTTGCGCAGGCGGTTGATCGCTTGATCGAGCGAGCGCGTGTCCCCGACCTCGACCACGAACCGGTTCTTGACCATCGGGTGGTTGACGATGCAGCGGGCCTCGAGGATGTTGATCCCTGCCTCGGCGAACGTCCTCGACATGTCCTCGAGCAGGCGGTGGCGGTCCCAGCCGTCGACCTCGATCTCGACCCGGAAGGCGGTCTCGGGATCGCCGTCCCAGGACACCGGGGTGAAGCGGTCCGGGTCCTTACGCAGGACGGCCACGTTTGGGCAGTCCTCGCGGTGGATGGTGATCCCCCGGCCGAGCGAGATGTAGCCGACGATCGGGTCGCCCGGCACCGGGCGGCAGCACTTGGCCATACGCAGCATCACCTCGTCGATGCCCTCGACCGAGATCCCGAAGCGCGACGAAGATGTGGTGGCGCGCGATCGCCGCCGGCGCGTCTTCAGCAGGTCGTCGGCCGCGGTCGGCTCGGACTCGGCGGTCTCGCCCTGCTTGAGGCGCTGCATGATCTTGTTGACGACGACCTTGGCCGAGATCTTGGCCCCGCCCAGCGCGATATAGAAGTCCTCGCCCTTGCGGAAGCCCATCTCGCGGATCACGTCCGCCAACAGCGGCGATCCGACGATCTTCTGCGCCGGCAAGCCCAGCTTGCGGAGGTGGTCCTGGAGCAGCTCGCGACCCGTGTGCTCGGAGTCCTTGCGCGACTCGGCCTTGAACCACGCCTTGATCTTGTTACGTGCCCTCGTGGCCTTGACCAGCGCCAGCCAGTCCCGCGATGGCCCCCGCTCGCGCTTGGAGGTCAGGACCTCGACGATGTCGCCCGAGCGCAGCTGGTAGGAGAGCGG
>JAFAYP010000178.1 GCA_019240305.1 Solirubrobacterales bacterium | reverse complement strand
GGGGATCGTGTCGATGCTGGTCACCGACGACACGTACGGCGTGCTCACGCTGCATAACGTCTACAACCACCAACTGTGGCTCGATGCGGGCTGGATCTTCTTCTACCTGCTCTGGGGGGCGGCCGCGCTGCACCCCTCGATGCAGGAGCTCTCCGATGTGGAGGTTGATCGGCAGACGAGGCTGACCCCGCTGCGGCTCGCGTTGCTGGCCGGCGCCACCCTGGTCGCACCGGCGCTCGAGATCATCAAGGTGATCCCGACCCGCAACTGGGACCTATTGTTCATCGTGGGCGCTTCCGCGGTGCTGTTTTCGTTGGTGGTGGCGCGCATGACCGGCCTCGTGCGCCAGCGCGAGAAGTCGGTCTCGCGCGAGCGGGCGCTGAGCGCGGCCGGTGGCCTGCTGGTCGCGGCGACCGCGCCGCAGGAGATCGTGATCGCGGCGCTGCAGGCTGTCGCCGACTTCGGCAAGGAGCGGGTCGATGCCCGCGTGTGCCGCATCTTCGACGGCCACGAGTCTGCGATGGCGCTCGACGAGAATGGGCGCTTGTCCGAGTGGGCAATCTCCGAGGAAGGCGCGGGCGCCCTCGATGCCGCCGGTGGCTCCGCGGTGTCCAAGCTGCCGGCCCGCGTGCGCGAGGAGCTGAAGCTGCCGGCCGGCGATGATCCGGTGCTGCGGCTCGAGCTCCGTGCCTCCGGCCCCGCCAACGCCGGCCTCGTCCTGGTCCTGGCCGGCGAGGCAGCCCACGACGATGAGACCCGTTACGCACTCCGGACGCTCGCACATCAGGTCGCGCTCGCGCTTGGCAGCGCCGAGCTGAGCGCCGAGGTCCACCGGCAAGCGAGCGAGGCGCGATTCGCGACGCTCGTCCAGAACTCGAGCGACCTGATCACGGTGCTCGACGCCAACAACACGGTCCTGTACCAGAGCCCCTCGATCGAGCGGGTCCTCGGTTACACGGTCGAGGATGTCACCGGCCGCCCGTTCGAGCGGCTGCTGCATCCGGACGAGCAGGGCCGGCTTCTGCGCCGCCTCACCGACGGCGCCGGTGCGACCGGCCGCTCCGAGGTGATCGACTGCCTGCTCGCCCACAAGGACGGCAGCCTCCGCCACTTCGAGATCCTCCACGCCGATCTCCTGAGCGACCCCGCGGTCGGCGGGATCGTGCTCAACGGCCGTGACGTCTCAGAGCGCAAGGCGTTCGAGGAGCAGCTCGCCCACCAGGCCTTCCACGATCCGGTCACCCACCTCGCCAATCGCGCCCTGTTCAACGAGCGGGTCCGCCACGCGGTCGCGAGGACCCTGCGCGACGGCGTGGGAATGGCGGTGCTGTTCGTCGACCTCGACGATTTCAAGACCGTCAACGACAGCCTTGGCCACGCCGCCGGCGACCGGGTCCTGCTCGAGGTGGCTCAGCGCGTTTCCGCGAGCGTGCGCGCCGCCGATACCGCCGCCCGGTTCGGCGGCGATGAGTTCGCGATCCTGCTCGAGGACGTGCACGACCCGCAGCCGGCGGTCGAGACTGCTGAGCGCATCCTCGAATCGCTCGGCCGTCCGCTCCAACTCGACGACAACCACCTCGTCATCCGCGCCAGCCTCGGCATCTCGGTCGTCGAGCCCGGCAACGCTACCGATGCCGACGAGCTCATCCGCAACGCGGACGCCGCGATGTACATTGCCAAGGCCGAGGGCAAGGGCGGCTACCGGCTATTCGAGCCCGCCATGCACGACCGCGTGGTGGCCCGTCTCGCGCTGCGCGCCGACCTCCAGCGAGCGCTCGAGCGCGACGAGTTCGAGCTTCACTACCAGCCGCTCGTCCGCCTCCAAGACGGGACCGTCACCGGCGTCGAGGCGCTCCTGCGCTGGCGCCATCCCGAGCGAGGACTGATCCCGCCGCTCGACTTCATCCCGTTCGCCGAGGAGAGCGGGCTGATCGTCGACATCGGCCGCTGGGTCCTCCGCGAGGGCTGCCGGCAGGCGAAGGCTCTGCGAGAGCAGATCTCCGGCGCGACGCTGCCCACGGTCGGCATCAACCTATCGGTCAAGCAGCTGTTCCACGCCGACATCGTCACCGACGTCGCGAACGCGCTGGCCGAGGCCGAGCTCGAGCCCGAGGCGCTGACCCTCGAGATCACCGAGTCGGTGATGATGACCGACACCGAACTGGCAATCACCCGCCTGATGGAATTGCGCGCGCTCGGCGTGCGCCTGGCGATGGACGACTTCGGCACCGGTTACTCGTCGCTGAGCTCGCTCAGCATGCTTCCACTCGACATCCTAAAGATGGACCGCTCGCTGCTGGCTGCCGGCGCCTCTCCGGTGACCTCCGGGCTCGCCTCCGCGGTACTCAGCCTCGGCGAGACGTTCGAGCTTGAGGTGGTGGCCGAGGGCATCGAGTATCGCGAGCAGTCCGCCACGCTCAACGAGCTTGGCTGCGACACGGGACAGGGCTTCTACTTTGCCAGGCCGATGGAGCCCGAGCGCCTGATCAGTTTCCTGGCAGAGCGGGCCGACGCGGCCGAGGGGACAGCGCTGCCCGCCGGCTCGGACTGAGCCATGCAACAGAGCTATGAGGCGCTGGACCGGCCGGGCGGCTTCAACCGCGTCCGCCTGCTCGCGCCGCTGGCCCACCGCGACTACCGTCTGCTCGCGGGCGGCATGTCGGTGTCCCTGCTCGGCGACGGCCTGTTCCTGGTCGCGCTGGCGTGGCAGGTCTACACGATGTCGGACGCGCCGACCGCGCTCGCGACGGTCGGGATCGCGATGACGATCCCGACCATCACCTGCCTACTGATCGGTGGCGCGGTGAGCGATCGGTTCGATCGCCGTCTGGTGATGCTGGCTGCCGACACCGTTCGCGCGGTCGTCCTGGCGGCGCTCGCGGCGCTCGCGATCACCGGCGCGCTGATGTTCTGGGAGCTGCTGGCGATCGCCGTCGTATACGGCGCCGCCACCGCGTTCTTCAACCCCGCCTCGGACGCGCTCGTTCCGCAACTGCTCCCCGCGGCCGTGCTGGCGCAGGCCAACTCGCTGGACCAGCTGATCCGCCCGCTGGCGCTGCGGCTCGCCGGTCCTGCGCTGGGCGGCCTGATGGTGGGCGCGATCGGCGCCGGCTGGACGTTCGCACTGGACGCCGGCTCGTTCGCGGTCTCGGTCGCCGCGCTGCTGGCGATCTCACGGGTGCCGGTGTCAACCGGGTCACTGTCGCGTTCCGGGACCGCGCGGGAGATCAGCGCCGGCCTGCGGTATGTTCGCAGCCACGCATGGCTGTGGGCGACGCTGGTCACCGCGGCGATCGCCTACCTGTTGTTCATGGGGCCCACCGAGGTCCTGCTTCCGTTCATCGTCAAGCACCGGTTCGCCGACGGCGCGCGCGACCTGGGCCTGATCTTCGCCGCCGGCGGTCTCGGATCGCTCGGGTGCGCGCTCGCGATCGGCCAGTTCGGTCTCCCCCGCTCGCGCCTCACATTCATGTACCTCACCTGGACCGTGGCGACGGTAGCGGTCGCCGGCTACGGCCTGGCCACGGGACTGTGGGGCTTGATGCTCGCGAGTGTCCTCTTCAACACGCTCGAGACCGCAGGCACGATCGCCTGGGCCACCATCAAGCAGCGCCATGTTCCCTCGCATTTGCTCGGCCGAGTGTCGAGCCTCGATTGGCTCATCTCGATCGGCCTGTTGCCGCTCTCGTACGCGTTGACGGGCCCGGTAAGCGCCGCCGTCGGACCGCGCCAAACGCTCATCTGGGCCGGCGTCCTCGGCGCGATCGTCACGGTCGCGCCACTGCTCAGCCAGCGCGTGCGCCGCCTCGACGACG
>JAFAYP010000079.1 GCA_019240305.1 Solirubrobacterales bacterium | reverse complement strand
AGCGAGCCGGCGAGCAGGCGCGGAGCCACCCGCGGGATCAGTCGCTGGACGTGGAGCATCCAGCGGTACGGGCGGGCGTGCGAGGCGCTGAACGCGCCGTAGCGCGCGAGCGCAGCGCCGCCTGAGCGCCGACCCGCCAGCACCTCGCGCAGCTCGCGACCCGCCGCGAGCCCGAAGTACAGCGCGGTCCGGATCCCCTCGGCGGTGAGCGGGAGGCAGTGGCCGGCCGAGTCCCCGACGAAGTAGACCTCCTCCTCGACAGCCGGGCGCAGCGCGTGCGGGATCCAGTTGCCCTGGTAGCGGATCCTGTCCGCTTCCAGCGTGCTGGCCAGTCGCTCGGTTGGCTCGCGCACGTGGAAGCGCGGATCGAACGAGCCGATGCCGATGCGCAGCTCCTCGCCGGCGGGGAAGCTCCACCCGTAGCCGGCCGGAACATAATGGCGGTCGATCCAGACCTCCATCTCCTCGCCGCGGCCGTGAGGATGGACCTCGAGACCGCGCGAGAGGAGCGCGTCCGGGGGCTGGATTGTCTCCCCGGCACCCAGGACGCGGCGCCAGCCCAGAGCATCGATGACGTGGGTGGCCCTGATGTCTCCGCGGTCGGTGTGCACGGTGCGTCCGGTGCGCCCGTTCACCTTGGCCGTCTCGAACGTGAACGCGCCCTGGTCGGCCAGGAGCCCGCACAGCGTGCGGTAGTCGAAGGTCGAGAAGGTCCAGGGCAGGAGATAGTTGACCGTGACGTGGGGGGTGTGGATCACCAGCTCGCCGAAGGTCTGCTGCAAAGCCCCTTGCAGCTCGAGTCGCTCGAGCCAGCCGGTCGGGATCCCGCACGCCGAGGTCTGCCGCTCGCCGATCTCGTAGCGGTCGATGACCAGCACCTCGGCACCGCTGTCGCGCAGCTCGCGCGCCACGGCCAACCCGGCGAAGCTCGCCCCGCAGATCAGCACGTCGCAGTCGCGGTCCAGAGGCGTCCGCTCCGCCCCGCGCTTGGTCGCTCTGATCGGCATCGGCAGGGGATGATAGGGAGGGCGCCCATCCCTCCAACTGCGGCTATCCTCCGCTGAACGCATGTCTTCTACCACAACGCTAAATCCCGCCACCGATCAAGCAAACGCCAAGATCGTCGAGGGTTCGAACGGCCTGCTGCTCGAGATCGACGGCCAGATCGTCCCCAACTACGACGCGACCGTTCACCCCTTCCAGGAGGGCGACGTCGTCACCGGCCAGGTCGTCCGCATCGACAACGACGAGGTCCTGGTCGACATCGGCTACAAGTCCGAGGGGGTCATCCCCTCGTCAGAGCTTTCGATCCGCAAGTCCGTGGATCCGAGCGAGGAGGTGTCCCTCGGCGAAGAGGTCGACGCCCTCGTTCTCACCAAGGAGGACCAGGACGGGCGCCTGATCCTGTCCAAGAAGCGCGCCCGCTTCGAAAAGGCCTGGCGCCGCATCGAGGCCGCCGCCGAGTCCGGCGAGCCGGTCGAGGGTGCGGTGATCGAGGTCGTCAAGGGCGGTCTGATCATCGACCTCGGGGTGCGCGGCTTCCTGCCCGCCTCGCTGGTCGACATCCGCCGGGTGCCGAACCTCGACGAGTACATGGGCCAGGCGATCGAGTGCAAGGTGATCGAGCTCAATCGCTCGCGCAACAACGTCGTATTGTCCCGTCGCGCAGTGCTCGAAGAGCAGCGCAAGGAGGACCGCGAGCGGATCCTCGACCGGTTGCAGCCTGGCCAGGTCGTCGAGGGCACGATCTCCAACATCGTCGACTTCGGCGCGTTCGTCGATCTCGACGGGATCGATGGCCTGATCCACATCTCCGAGCTGTCCTGGTCGCACGTCAACCACCCGAGCGAGATCCTCTCGATTGGCGACAAGGTCACGGTCAAGGTGCTCGACATCGACCGCCAGCGCCAGCGCATTTCGCTGGGGCTCAAGCAGACCCAGGAGGACCCCTGGCAGCGGGTGGTCGATACCTACAACGTCGGCGACGAGCTCGAGGGCACGGTGACCAAGGTCGTCACGTTCGGTGCGTTCGTGGAGATCCTCGACGGGGTCGAGGGCCTGGTGCACATCTCCGAGCTGGCCCAGCACCACGTCGAGAACCCGCGCGAGATCATCCAGCCGGGCGACCCGGTGCGGGTCAAGATCCTCGAGATCGACTCCGAGCGGCGGCGTCTGTCGCTGTCGATCAAGCGGGTCGAGGGCCAGGTCCTTCCGGTGCGCCCGATCACCGCCCCGGCCGACGGCGATGCCGGCGATCTCGACGACATGCCCGAGCTCGGTCTCTCAGAGGACGTGTTCGCCGGCGCGGACGAGGCTCCGGCTGCGGAGGCTTCGGTTGAGGAGGCTCCGGCCGACGAGGCCGACGGGAGTGCCGAAGCGCTCGAGCCGGCCGAGGAACCTGCCGAGGACCCGGCCGACGAGTCCTCCGACGCTGAGCCGGACGCCTGATCGCATCCCGTTTGTCGGTCTGACCGGCGGCCTCGGAGCCGGCAAATCGACCGCGCTTGCAGCGCTTGAGCGCGCCGGCGCCGCCGTCCTATCGACCGACCGGGTCGTGCACGAGCTGTACGAGGATGATGAGGTTGTTTCGGTTGTGCGCGGGCGATTCGGTGACGCCATCGAGCGGGATGGTGTCGTCGACCGCGGGGCGCTGGCTCGCGTCGCCTTCGCGACGGCCGAGGACCGGGAGTGGCTGGAGCAGTTGCTGTGGCCGCGCGTGGGTGAGCGGATGGCCGCGTGGCGCGAGTCGCTGGCGCAGCGGCCAGATCCGCCGCGGGCCGCGGTGGTCGAGGTGCCGCTGCTGTTCGAGTCCGGCATGGAGGACCTGTTCGACGCCACGAT
>JAFAYP010000037.1 GCA_019240305.1 Solirubrobacterales bacterium | reverse complement strand
TCGCACGAGGAGGGCGAGGAGATCCTCCAGGCGGTCGGCCAGGACAAGGAGCTCGAGGCCGACGTGTTCGAGGAGCTCAACGACGAGCACCAGGTCGAGTTCCTGCGCGAGCGCTCCGACGAGGAGGCGGCCGCCGTGCTGGACCGGATGGCCTCCGACGATGCGGCCGACCTGCTGCTGGAGCTAGACCAGGAGCGCCGCCTGCCGGTTCTCAACCGGATGACGCCCGCCAAGCAGGCCAAGCTGCGCTCGCTGCTCAGCCACAACCCCTCGACCGCCGGTGGGATGATGAATCCCGACTTCGTCGCCGTTTCAAGCGACGCGAGCGCCGGGGACGCGCTCACCCGGATCAGGGCGAGTGAGCTCGGCGAGCAGCACGTGTCGATCGTGTGCGTGCTCGACATCGCCGGCAAGCTGCTCGGCACGGTGTCGCTGGCCGAGCTCGTGCGGGCGGACGACGACGTCCCGATCTGCGAGCTCGTCGAAGGCACCACCCCGAACGTCGCACCCGAGGCCGAGGTCCCTGAGGTGGCGCGGCTGATGAGCGATTACAACCTGATCGCCATGCCCGTGCTGGACGGTGACTGCCGCCCAGTGGGCATCATCGCGGTCGACGACGTGCTCGAGTTGCTCGTGCCCGAGGAGTGGCGCCGGCGCGCGGGAGTGGCGCGGGACTAATCGGCGCCTCGGGACTGGCCGGCGCGAGTGCGCAGGAACCGTTCGCACACCGCGATCGCCTGCTCGATCGTCGTCCAGTGCAGCGCCTCTGGCCGGTCTGAGGGCCAGTGGTAGTTCATCGGCAGCTTGGTCTCGTCGACCGACGCCAGCGTGGCCACGCGGTAGCCGGCGCGCAACGGGATGATCGCGTCGGTGGCGGCCGTGGTCCGCAGCCCGCGGACGACCGAGATGCCGGCGTCAGCAGCCACGCGGTCGAGCTCCTCGCGCATGTCGGAGGGATAGTCGCGCATCCGCAGCATGCCCTCGCCCTCGACCACGATGAGCGTCGGACCGCCCAGGCACTCCAGGCAGATCATCTCGGTGCGCTCCGGATCGAGCTCGCCGAAGTGGCGGTGCCCGAACCCCTGCATCCCCTCGCTGAACGATTCCTCCGAGCCGGTCGAGATGAGCAACACCCGCACGCCGTGCAGCGGTCGCTCCTGGAGCGCTTGCGCGGTGGCGGTCAGCACGCCCACCGCGCTCAGGTTGTCGTTCGCGCCAGGTACGACGTCGCGCAGCGCGATGTCGGTCATCGCCGCGGTCGCTGCGGTGGCCAGGGCCACGCCGCCGCGCAGCAGGCGCCGGATCCCGAGCAGCGAGCCCGCGCACACCATCACCGGCCCGAGCCACACCGTGTAGAGCAGCGGGAAGCTGCGCCCGGCCTTATCGTGCAAGCGCGGCATCAGCTTGAGCGGGATCCGAGGGAGGATCGGGTGGAAGATCAGACCCGAGTGGGCGGCGTCGTGGTGGGCGATCAGCACGATCGTGTGCTCGGCGGCGGGGTCGCCCGCCTCGGCCACCACGTTGAACGTGGCGCGGTGCGGGAGCAGCGCGCGGCGAAACCAGCGCCGCCCGTGCCCGAGGTCGTCCCACAGGGCGGCGGCCCCGGTCCCGGCCAGAACGGCGGCGAGGGCCCGGACGCGTTTCTGGGGGCTTCGCAACGCCAGCGCGCCGGCACCCGCGGCGAGGACGTTGACCAGCCCGATCGGCCACCAGTAGCCGCCGTGCGCCCGCTCCTGCTCGACCGTCACACGACAGCCGTAGCCTTCGAGCCGCGCCGCGATCAGCTCGGCGGCCCGTCGCTCCCCATCGGAGGCCGACGGCCTGTCCATCGCGGCCAGCTCGTGGATCAGGGCTCGCCAGTCGGCGACAGGCTCGGAAGTGATGTGACTCGGTGGCGGCATATAGAGTGCGACCCAGGGCAGACCCAGTACGGCGGTGGCATTGTGGAGCAGGTTGGGAGTCGATGCGTAGACGGCGGGCACGCGAGCGCGGTCAGCGCGCTCCCCTGAGCGCGGGCGCGCTTACCGCGCGGCGGACCGACTGGTATCGGCGGCGGGCGCGGCGGCGGGTGGTCCTGGGCCTGGTGGTGCTGCTCGGCGGCGCTGGGATCGTGGCGCTCGCGCTGGTTCTGAGTCGAGGTCGGCCGGGGTCTGCTCCGGTCACCCACGCCGCCGTGGGAGCCCCGCGCTTCATCGCCAGCCGCCCGCATTCGCTCCATGGCCTCGGGCCGTACAGCTCTGTGTACAGGGTCCTCCGCTATACCTCCTACGTGCGTCTGGCCGGCTCGCGGCGGCGCGAGGTGGCGCTGAGCTTCGACGACGGC
>JAFAYP010000587.1 GCA_019240305.1 Solirubrobacterales bacterium | reverse complement strand
TACACGCCGCAGGAGCGCTGGGAGAACCAGGCGGGATACTCGCCGGCGACGATCGCCGCCGAGATCGCCGGCCTGGTGTGCGCGGCCAGCATCGCGCAGCAGAACGGTGACGGCGCCGACGCGACGAAGTACCTCCAGACCGCCGATGCCTGGCGCGCCAATCTGAACGCCTGGACGCTCACCACCACCGGGCCCTACGGCAGCGCCTACTACCTGCGGTTGACCAAGGACGGCAACCCCAACGCCGCCACCACCTACAGCGTCGGCGACAGCGGACCCACCCTCGACCAGCGCGCGGTCGTCGACCCCAGCTTCCTCGACCTGGTCCGGCTCGGCGTCATCGCCCCGGACGACCCGAACATCCTCAGCACACTGCACGTCGTCGACTCGCAGCTCTCGGTGCTCACCCCGAACGGCCGCTTCTGGCATCGCTACACCGGCGACGGCTACGGCGAGCAGAAGGACGGCCAGCCGTGGAACGTCGGCTTCCCGGCCGCCAGCCAGACCACGATCGGACGGGTGTGGCCGATCTTCACCGGCGAGCGCGGCGAGTACGAGCTGGCCGCCGGACACAGTGCCGCTCCCGAGCTGCGCGCGATGGCTGCCACCGCCAACCCCTCCGGCCTGCTTCCCGAGCAGGTGTGGGACCAGAACCCACCCTCCGACCAGCCCGGCTTCGCCTCCGGCACGCCGACCTTCTCGGCCACTCCCCTGGCCTGGACGCACGCCCAGTTCATCCGTCTGGCCTGGTCTATCGCCGCTGGGCGACCGGTCGAGCAGCCGGCCATCGTGGCCTGCCGCTACGTGCGCACGTGCGCCGTCCCGTAGGCCGGACGACGCGGTCCTACAGCACCGGCAGGTAGCGCTCTAGCTCCCAGGGCGTGACCTGGACCCGGTAGTCGTCCCACTCCTGGCGCTTGATCTCGATGTAGCGGTTGAACGTGTGCTCGCCAAGCGCTCGCAGCACGAGCTCGGACTGGGCGGTTAGCTCGATCGCCTCGCCGAGGGTGGCGGGCAGCTGCTCGATGCCGAGCCGGCGGCGCTCCTCGGAGGAGAGGTGGTAGAGGTTGGTCTCCATCGGGTCGGGGAGCTCGTAGTGGTGCTCGATCCCCTCCAGGCCGGCCTGGAGCAGGACGGCGAAGGTCAGGTACGGGTTGCAGGCCGGATCGGGGCAGCGCAGCTCCATCCGGGTGGCGCGCTCCTTGCCTGGGTGATACATCGGGATGCGGACCAGGGCCGAGCGGTTCCGGCGCGACCAGGCCACGTACACGGGTGCCTCGTAGCCCGGGACCAGGCGCTTGTAGGAGTTCACCCACTGGGCGAACACCGAGCAGATCTCGCGGGCGTGCCTGAGCTGGCCGGCGATGAACGCCTTGGCCACGTCCGAGAGGTAGTACGGGTCGTCGGGATCGAAGAACGCGTTCTGCTCGCCCTGGAACAGCGACTGGTGGGTGTGCATGCCCGAGCCGTTCTTGCCGAACAGCGGCTTGGGCATGAACGTGGCGTGCAGGCCGTACTTCATCGCGTATTCCTTGACCGTGATCCGGTAGGTCATGCAGTCGTCAGCGGCCTTCAGCGCATCGGCGTAGCGCATGTCGATCTCGTGCTGACTCGGGCCCACCTCGTGGTGGGCGTACTCGGTGTGGATGTCGAGCTGCTCGAGCCCCAGGATGGTCTCGCGGCGCAGGTCCGATCCGGCGTCGAGCGTGGTGAGGTCGAAATAGCCGCCCTCGTCGAGCACCTCGGTCGAGGTCGAGTTGCGGAAGTAGAAGTACTCGAGCTCGGGGCCGACGTAGAAATGGTCGAAGCCCATCGCCTTGGCGCGGTCGAGCGCCCGGCGCAGGACATGGCGGGGGTCGCCTTCGTACGGGGTGCGCTCCGGGGTCAGCACGTCGCAGAACATCCGGCCCACGCCCTGCTCCTCCGGGCGCCAGGGCAGGATGCGGAACGTCGTGGGATCGGGCATCGCGATCATGTCCGATTCCTCGATCGGGTTGAAGCCGGTGATCGACGAGCCGTCGAAGCCCATGCCCCCCTCGAACGCATCGGCCAGCTCGGTGGTGTTGATCGAGAACGCCTTGAGCTGACCCAGGATGTCGGTGAACCACAGGCGGACGAACCTGATGTCGCGCTCCTGGACGATCGCCATCACGTCCTCGGGGGTGAGCGGAGAAGTCGTGGCTGCCATGACGTGAGCGAACGTTACTTGCTCGCCGGGCGTTGCCCCGCACCGGGGGACTATGCTCGCCGTGGTGCCTGCTCGCGGCTCACTCGTCGCCCTGCTGGTGTTCCTCGCCTCGTGCGGATCGTCCGCGGCCTCCTCGACCACCGATGCATCCTCCGCGGGCCGATCCGCCCCCAGCGCGCATCCCGGAAGGCTCGCTGACTGCGGGCCGGCCGCCGCCGCCACCCTCGCCGCCAACCGCTACGTGCGCGTATACGCTCTGCACGACGCGGTCTACGGGTGCTCGGTGGCGAAGGGCAAGGACTTCCGCCTGGGCCACGCCACGCGCTCGATCGCCGAGGCACGGGTCAGCCCCGTGGCGGTTGTTGGTGAGCTGGCCGCCTACGGTCTGGCCCGCTTCGGCGTCGACACGGGCCAAACCTCCGTGGTGGTGCGCCGGCTGACCGACGGCGCGCAGCTGAACGAGTTCGCGGCCACGCAAGCCGTGGGCGCTGAGTCGTTCCAGTCGGTCGGCTCGATCGTGGTTAGACCCGATGGCGCGGTCGCCTGGATCGCGACGAATTACTCGATCATCGGCGGCGGGCACGGCACGGTCGAGGTGCATGCCGCGGACTCCCGTGGCGACCGGGTGCTGGACAGGGCGCCCAGCCACCCGGAGCGCATCGATCCCACATCGCTGCGCCTGGTCGGCTCCACGCTGGCCTGGACGGACGCCGGCGTGACCCACCACGCGCTCCTGCGCTGAACAACCGGTCAGAGCCGGGTGGTGTGCCCGTCGCCGAGCCAGCGATTGGCCCAGCGCTCGAGCTCGGCCAGCGCCGGCTCGAGCTCATGCCCCATCTCGGACAACGAGTACTCGACCCGCAGCGGCGGACCGGAGATGACCCGCCGCTGAACCATCCCGCGTCGCTCGAGCTCCTTCATCCGGGCCGAGAGCAAGCGGTCGGACAGCTCGGGCACCGCCTGGGCGATCTCCGAGAAGCGGAGCGCCCCGTCCATCAGAACGCGGAGGATCGCGCCCGTCCAGCGGCGCCCGACCAACTCGACGGCCTCGTGATAGAGCGGACAGCAGGGGGCTGAGCGCGGCTCACCGCCCTCAGCGGTGGCCGTGCGATCCGCCTTCGACTCAGTGTCCTCGGGCGCTCCCATCGCCGGCCGGAAGCTTACGCCGCTTCAAGCGCGCGCGATGCCTCACTGGATCCGTCCACCGGCACCTCGCCGCCAACGTTGATCATTGCCGTGAAGCCCTCCAGGGAGACCGTGGCGATCGCCTCGAGGATCTGCTCGTCATCCCAGCCAGCCTCGCGCGCCTCCTCGTGTAGGTGCATCGGCGCGCGACCGCGCTCCTCGAGCAGGGCCTTGAGGTAGCGCAGCAGCGCTGCCTCGCTGGGATCCCGGGAGGTGAACTGGCGCGCCAGCGCCACCTCGTCGAGTGCCAGGCCGGCCGCCCGGGCCGCCCGTGAGTGCATCGCGATGCCGGGCTCGGAGCCGTAGTACTCCGCCACCGCCAGCGCGATCCGCTCGAGCGTGGCCAGGGTCAGCTTGCCGTGGCGCAGCTCCGAGCGGAAGCGGGCATAGGCCCGCAGCGCCGCCGGCGAGCCCGCCAGGACGCCCAGGAAGTTCGGCAACTGGCCGCCGGTGGCGAGCGCGCCCCGCAGGACCGGAACAGAGCCTTCCGGGGCGGTCAGGTCGTCGTGGATTTGGAATCTGCTCATCGAAGTTTTCATAGTTGACCGCCCTGGGGTCCGGGGGCTGTAACGGGCCAGTTCAGCCCTTCACTTTCGAGACCTGCTTACGCTTGATAAGTGTAGATCGGCGAGGCCGGGCGCACAAGAGGGCGCGATGCACTTTTGCGCAACCCGAGCCATCGCCCCCGCGGTCCCGGCCTGAAGGGACGGAAACTGGCCTACCTGCACTTATACGGCGGGCGATAAAGACCGGATCAGCGCCCGATGCGAGGTGCGTAAGCGGCGTAAGCGGCGCTAGATGTGCGCGCTCGCCGCCGCAACCAGGATCAGCAGCACGCCGAGCATCACGGCCCACAGCGCCGCGCGATCCGGCTGGAAGCCGGGCCGTTCGTGGCGACGCAGGGTCGGCCGCTCCACCGGAAGATGGCGCTCGGCTCCGCGGCCCTGGATCCTCACGGTCCGGCGGGCGCCGTCGGCCGCTCGCGGCTGGTCAGCGGGCGCTGGGGGCGAGCCAGCCGCGGCGGACGACGGGGGGGCAGACGAGTCGGGCACGAACGAGCCTGGGAGAGTCGATGCGGGGGCGGCCACCGCAGCGTCGGCGCGGACCGCAGCGCCGGTAGGGGCCGGGGCGCCGGCACGGACGGGGGCATCGGCCACTCGCCGCGTCGCGCGTCGCGCAGGCTTCGCCTCGTACGCGGTCGGGAACCGGAACGCCTCGTGATCGAGCTCCTCCCACCACGGTGCTGTATTCCGACGCCGGGCACGCGAAGAAACGCCTGCTTGGGGCATGTCATCGACCTCTTTCTCGTGCTTACGGGGTTAGCTGACGGGCTCGCGCCGAAAGAGCGGCGCTACGCAGATGCGATTCGCCCCAACAACTTGGGTCCCCCGCTCC